>JAQSCR010000440.1 GCA_029945495.1 Pseudolabrys sp.
AAGTGGTCTACAAGCGCGTCATCACGGCCGTGCAGGGCGTGACTTTGGCCGTGCCGCAAGGACAGATCGTGGCGCTGCTCGGCACCAACGGCGCCGGCAAGTCGACGACGCTGCGGGCGATTTCCGGCTTCCTCGGCCTCGACGACGCCGTCGTAACCGAAGGCAGCATCACGTTTGAAGGTGCGGCGTTGCAGAACCGGCCACCGCATGAAATTGCCGGGCGCGGTGTTGTGCTGGTGCCTGAGCGCGAAAAGGTGTTCCCCAACCTCACCGTGGCCGAAAACCTTGCCGCCCCGGTTGCCCGCGGCGCGAAGGCGCGCGATCGGCGACAGCACGAAGAGCGCATCTATCATTTCTTTCCCCGCCTCGCCGAACTGCGCGACCGCACCGGCGGGCTGCTCTCCGGCGGCGAACGCCAGATGCTTGCGATCGCTAGCGCCTTGATGTGCCGCCCGAAGCTGCTGCTGCTCGACGAACTGTCGCTTGGCCTCGCGCCGGTCGTGGTCGGCGACCTCGTCCGTAGGCTCTGCGCGATCCGCGACGAACTCGGTATCGCCGTCTTACTGGTCGAGCAGAGCGCCGCCGTGGCACTGGACATCGCCGACTATGCCTATGTGATGGAAAATGGCCGCATCGTGCTCGATGGCGACCGTGAGCGTCTCAAAGGCCACAAGGACGTGCAGGAGTTTTACCTCGGCAAAGGAAGTGCCGAAGGCGGCGCGCGCCGCTCCTACCGCGACGTCAAGCAATATCGCCGATCGCGGAGGTGGTATGGCTGAACTCGCGATCGAAAACCTGAGCCTGCGCTTCGGCGGCCTCACCGTGCTGGACAACGTGTCGTTTAGGGTGGAGCCCGGCGAGCTGATGGCACTGATCGGGCCAAACGGGGCCGGCAAGACCAGTGCGCTCAACTGCATTAGCGGCATCTATCGCGGCAGTGGCGCTGTCCGATTGCGCGGCAAAGATATTGCGGGCCTTCCTCCGCACGATATCGCTCGCCTTGGGGTCGCCCGCACCTTTCAGCACGGCGAACTGTTCCCGCAGATGAGCGTGCTGGAAAACCTCCTCACCGGCCGCCATGCCCGCATCGGCACAAATCCGCTGGCCGAGATGCTGTTCCTGCCGAGCGTGCGACGCGCCGAGGTCGCCCACCGCGGGGCGATCGAGCGCATCGTTGATCTGGTTGAACTGGAGCGCTTTCGTCACGCGCCAGTCGGCGCCTTGCCGTTCGGCGTGCAAAAACTCGTCGGCTTCGCCCGCGCGCTGGCTCTCGAGCCGACCGTGATGTTGCTGGACGAGCCTTCCGCCGGACTCAACCGCGAGGAACGCGAAGACCTCGCTCGCTTTATTCTCCGCATCAAGCAAGAACTGAAGATGACTATCGTCTGGATCGAACACGATATGCAGATGATCGCAGACCTCGCCGACCGTATTCATGTGCTCGATTACGGGCGCACTATCGCAGACGGCAAGCCCGACGCTGTCCTTTCCGATCCGGACGTTCTCGTCGCATATTTGGGAGCCGAGACAATCCGGAGTTCGACCGCCTAGGTCGCGCGCCTCTTGGTTCGCCAATTTGGAGAAAAGTACGCCGAGCGGCCTCAAGAGGCTTCAGGTCGCCATTGTTCGCGCACAGCCATTCGCCGAGATCGCTCGGGACATTGGAATTGACCGCTTGCAGATCGATCACTTGATCGCCTTCAATGATTCCAAGACGCAGGCTATTATCGGCTTCAAGCCCAACAATTTTCATATGCTTACGCAAGCGTTCTTGACGTTGTAGAAGCTGAAAGATCGGCCACCAAAGTGGCCATTTCGAATGTTCGGTGTGTGACTAGTGATGCCCGGTCTCCGACCAAGGCATGACAATTCGTTCCGCGAGCACCACCGCGCCAAACAACAGGACGCCGAGCGCGCTAAGCCAGACCAGCGCGGCCCATGCCAACGGGCTGTCGAGTTGTGAGTTCGCCGTCAGCAGAAGATTGCCGAGACCGTTCATGGAGCCGATGAATTCGCCGATGACAGCCCCGATCACGGCAAGCGTGACCGCAACCTTCGCACCGGCAAATATGAAGGGAAGCGCCGCGGGGAACTGCACCTTCAGGAATATCTGCAACGGCGAAGCCCGCAGCGACCGCGCGAGCTCCAAAAGGCCGGCAGGCGTCGCTCGCATTCCCGCCGCCGTGTCGACGACGATCGGAAAGAAGGCAACGAGAAACGCGATCACGAGTTTAGATTGCATGCCCAGCCCGAACCAGACAAGGATAATGGGCGCCACGGCGACCTTCGGAATCGACTGCGTTGCGATCAAAATCGGATAGAGCGTCAGATTGAGCACCCGGGAGTTTGCCACACAGACGGCAAACGGAATGCCGATGGCGACGGCCAGCGCAAATCCCAGAACGCTCTCGACAAACGTCGGCCAGCTCTCGCGCAGGAGAACATTCCAGTTGGCGGCCGAGGCCCAGAAGATGTCGGCTGGACTTGGCAGCACAATCCGGTTGATGGCAAAGAATTGAGTGTAGAATTGCCAAGCCACCAGAATGATCGCAATTCCGGCCACCGGATAAAATGCGTTCCTGACGTGATGCAGCCTCATCGCGTAATCCCCAGCGCGCGTCCGGCGCGATGCTCAAGCTCGGTGAATTCGGGCAAATAGCGGATTTCCGCAGAGCGCGGATAGGGCAGATCGACGGCGATGAAATCCGCGATCACGGCGGGCCGTTTGCTGAACACGCAGACAATGTCGGAGATGTAGACGGACTCGCTGATGCTGTGCGTGACAAACATCACGGTTGCACCGGTCTTGGCGCGGATGTCGAGCAGAAGGTCCTGCATTTCCATGCGCGTCAGTTCATCGAGCGCGCCGAACGGCTCGTCCATAAGGAGCAGCTTCGGCTTGTGAATCAGGGCGCGACAAAGCGCGACACGCTGCTGCATGCCGCCCGAAAGCTGCGCGGGATAGGATTTCTCGAAGCCTTCAAGGCCGACGAGCGCCAGAAGCTCTCTTGCCCGCAATTCAGCGGCAGCGTCCGTGCGCCCAAGAATCTCCATCGGGAACAGAACGTTGGCCTGGATCGTGCGCCACGGCATGAGATTGGCTTGTTGAAATACAACGCCGAAATCCGGCTGCGGCTCGACCACCGCGCGGCCGTTGATCTGGATCGTCCCGCCGGACGCCGGAATGAGCCCGGCGACGATCTTGAGGAAGGTCGTCTTGCCGCAGCCGCTGGGGCCCAACAAGGTGACGAGATGCCCGGCTTTGACGTCGAAAGTGATGTTCTCAATGGCGACGAGAGGCGCCTGCCCAGGACGGCGAAAGTGTTGATGCACACCTTCGAAATGTCCAAACGGGACAGGGGCGGCGCTGGACCGCCCCTGTTCGATAATCTGGGATTGCATTGGAATCTTCAGTTCCTGTCAGGGCAAGATGGCGGGGGTCGGCAGGAAGCCGGACACATAGATGTCCGTGGCCGCCGGTGCTTTGCCGGTAATTCCGACGTATTTTTCGACGAAGTCGATATTGGCCTTCATCTTTGCCGGATCGAACCAGCCCAAGCCGTTCTTCTTGGTTTCGTCCGTGATTGCTAGGTCAGCAACGACCTTGATTTCGGCAACGATACCTTCCGGCTTGAGCGTCGGGACGTACTTGATCTGATCGGCGGCCGCTTTTTCCGGGTTTGAAATCGTAAACTTCCAGCCCTTAAGGGACGCGCGGACGAACTTCTTCAGAACATCCGGATTCTTGGCGATATAATCTTCAGTGGCGGCAATGCCGTTGCCGTAAAGCTCAAGGCCCTGGTCCGCGAGCAAGAGCGTACGTAGCTCGGCATTCGACGCCTTTGCACCCGCCTCAAGACCGGGCTTCGCCATCACAAAAAACTCGATCGCTGGAATTTGCCCAGACAGCAGTGTGGTCGCGCGCGCAGGCGGCGCCACGTTGCTGATCGTCAGTTTGCTCGGGTCGAGACCCTTTTGCGCCATGAAGCCTTGGATGACTTTCGGCGTGAAACTGCCTGCGCCGCTGCCGAGATTGAGACCTTCCAACTGCTTGACCGTGGTCACGTTGGCGCCGGTGCTCAGACTGAAGATGGCATAGGGGGCCTTGCCGTAGTTGACAGCCAACATCTTGAGCTTCGAGCCATTGCCACGGGCGATGACCACGCTCGGCACGTCGACAAAACCGATATTCGCCGTACCCGATTCAACAGCCTGAATGACCTGGGCGGTTCCCTGCGCAGGGATGATCGATACGTCGAGGCCTTCGTCCTTATAGTAGCCCTCCGCCAGCGCGGCATACCAAGCCGCATGACGGCCCAGTGGGATGAAGTCGAGCGAGAACACGACCTTTGTCATGGTCGGCGGGGATCCTTGCGCCAAAGCAGCGCCAGGCAACAAAGCGGCAAGCCAAACGGAGGCCAAGGCACATGCCATCAACCGAACCAATACCAACATCGCAGTCTCCCCTCGTTGCAGACAAAAACACTCCGGCAACTTCATCACCATGGTGCCACCGATATTTTCGGTCAGTCAACAGATTTTCGAAAATATATTTGATTGTCGGCAAATAGTCGGCTATCTGTCGAGGGCACGATGGGGCCGGCGACTGCCAATAATGCCTATTTCGGGAGATCTAATGCCACCTTCGCTCGCCAAGCCGGACGTCGCCCAGACATTGAACGCGTCGGCGCTGGTCCAACTCCGTTCCGACATCATCGCCTGCCGGTTGATGCCAAACGAAAGACTGCGCGTCGAAGCATTGCGCGAACGCTATGGCATGGGGACGAGCCCGATCCGCGAGGCACTGATGCGGCTCGAAGCCGAAGGCCTCGTCGAGTTGGAGCAGAATAAAGGCTTCAAGGTTTCAGAGGTTTCACACGCGAATTTGCTCGATCTGATGCGCACCCGCATCGAAATCGAAACCATCGCTTTGCGATGGTCGCTCGAAAAGGGCAGCGTCGAATGGGAGGCCAACCTGCTTGGCGCATTCCACCGGCTGTCCCGGCAAGGCAAGATCGATCCGGCCAACCCCGACGCCATCGACGAAGCCTGGAGCAAGGCGCACGCCGAATTCCATGCCGCCATGGTATCCGCCTGCGGGTCCCCGACCCTGATTTCGATCCGCTCGCGTCTGTTCGAGCAGGCCGACCGTTATGTGGCCCTGTCCATCATGTCCAATGGACCGCTTCGCGACGACGTGACCGAACACAAAAATCTGATGCGAGCCGCACTTAATCGCGAGGTCGACAAGACAATCGAGCTCAATCGCATTCACATCAATCGAACGCTCGACAAAGTGGCGGCATTGTTCGCCGCCGGTACTGCCGACGCAAGGACGCCCAAATGAGCGCCAATGGCGGGCACCTCGTATCGGCCGCGAAGCTTAGCGAATTCGTTGCAAAGCTGTTCGAGGCAGTTGGCGTATCGGGCGTCGCGGCGTCAACCGTCGCCCGCGGCCTCGTTGACGCCGAGCTCGATGGCTTGTCGTCGCATGGCGTGATGCTCGTCGATATGTACATCGAGCGACTGAGAAAGGGCTCCGTGTCCCTCAATGAGAAGGCATCGATCGTATCCGAGCGCCAAGGCGCCGTCGTGCTCGATGCCGGACATGCGCTTGGCCAATTGACGGGGATACAGGCCATGACTATTGCCGTGGAGAAGGCGCGGCAATTCACGGCAGGCATCGTATCTGTCCGCCACGGATTCCATTTTGGCACCGCGGGCCGGTTTGCCGTCCAGGCAGCCGGAGCCGGCTGCATCGGCATCGCGATGTGCAATACGCGACCGCTTATGCCGGCGCCCGGCGGCGCCGAACGCGTCGTTGGCAACAACCCGATCGCCATCGCATTGCCGACTACCGGCAACATCCCTGTCGTGCTCGACATGGCCACAAGCGAAGCCGCAATGGGCAAAATTCGCATGGCCGAAAAGGCTAATGAGCCCATTCCCGCAACCTGGGCCGTTACCGTACTCGGGGCGCCGACGACCAGCCCGTCCGAAGCCATCGCGGGCATGCTGCTTCCTTCCGGCGGCCCCAAAGGTTTCGGCCTTTCGTTTCTGATCGACATGATGTGCGGGCTGCTGTCGCAAGGAGCCACTGGATCGCAGGTGCGCCCGCTCTATGGGGATTTCGGCGTGCCTTATGACTGCTCGCATCTCTTCATCGCGATCGACGTGGCGCATTTTTGCGACGCCGACTGGTTTCGCCAGCAGACCGCCGCTGCCGCGGAAAAAATCCGCAGCGGCCAACGCGCGCCCGGCGTCGAAAAATTGTTCACGCCCGGAGAGCCGGAATGGCGCCGTCGCGAGCGCGCCGGTGGACAGGTCCAACTCGATCCATCCGTTGTAGCGATGCTGTCGCGGTTCGCCGGCGAGTTGGGCGTAGCAGCGACGCCATTCCAGACCCCTACGAAGGAAAAGCATCATGCCTAAAGTTCAGATTTCGAGCCCGAAGCTAAGACAACCGAACGGCGTCTTCTCGCACGCCACCGCGATCGAAGCGACCGGGCGCTTTGTGTTCATATCCGGCATGACCGCGCGCCGGCCCGATGGCACGATCGCTGGCATCGGCGACATTGCAGAACAGACCAAGCAGGTGTGTGAGAACGTGAAAGCCGCCGTCGAAGCCGCCGGCGGCACGCTCGACGACGTCTGCCGCGTGGATGTCTACGTGCGCAATATGGAGCATTTTGACGCCATTCACAAAGTCAGGGCCCAGTATTTCAAGCCGCCCCTGCCGGCATCGACGATGGTTGAAATCAACAAAATGACGTCTCCCGATTATCTGATCGAGATCAACGCCATTGCCGTCATCCCGGTGAAATAGGACCAGGCCCCGATGGACGACAAATTTGGACTGAAAGCCGCGGCCGAACGCGGCATCAAGCTGCGCGACATCGGCGACAAAATCCTGCTGGAAAACGAATTCATCCGCATGTGGGAAGTACGTCTGGAACCCGGCCAGACGCTGGGCTTCCATATTCACTACCATCCCTATGTCGTCGTATCGCTGAGCGGCGGTGAAAATGAGATAGAAACAATTTCAGGTCGCAAGATCACGACCGACGAACCGATCGGCACCTATGTTTTTATCAACGAAATGCGTGAAGTTCATCGCCTGACGAACAAGTCGAACGTTACTTATCTTTCGCGACTGATCGAGATGAAGTCAGTAACCTGGACTGCAGCCTGAACCGGGCGACACAACACCGCACGCAACCTTTCGAGTAAACCCATATGACATCAACGGCCACATTGGGAGGATGGGATGTGCACACGCACATTATTCCGCCGGCCGTTGTTTCCGCCGGCGAGAATGGCCTCTACGGCATGCGCGTCGAATCGACGACGCTGCGAATTTGTGCGCACGGGGTTCCGCTGCAAGCGCTTTCGAAGATCGATCGGCTCGTGGAACGGGTGAGAAGCGACGGTCTCGATGGCGCCATCATCTCAGTCCCGCCGCCACTGTTCCGGCCGGATCTCGCCGCAGATGACAGAGCCAGTTATACTGGTCTCGTCAATGACAGCCTGCTGGACGTATGCCGGCGACATCAACCGCTATTCCGTCCCTTCGCCTATCTTCCGGCCGAAGACCCCGAACTGGCCACCAAGATCGCTTCTCGTCTCGGCGATCACTGGGCTGGCGCCGTTGTAGGAACCGAGCTTGGCGTCCTGTCTTATGCCTCGCCGCGCTATGACGCGCTGTGGCAGGCCCTGAGCGATGCAAAGCTCCCCCTGTTCATCCATCCGGGTTCCTCGCCCGATAGGCGTCTTGATCCATTTTATCTGAGCAATCTGCTGGGCAATCCAGTGGAAACAACGATTGCCGCAGCCAACCTCATTTTCGCCGGCGTCATGCATCGCTTTCCGGGCCTGAATGTTATTCTCGCCCACGGCGGCGGCTGCGTGGCGGCCCTGTGCGGGAGATGGCAGCAAGGCGCGACAACCGACAGGCCCGACGTGCCAGAGCTCGCACTCAAGCCAATAGAAGCCGTGCGGCGGTTTTACGTCGATAGTCTCGTGCACTCGTCTGCTTATCTTGCGGCGATCATCGACATCATCGGCGACGACAAGATTCTTCTTGGCAGCGACTGGCCTTTCCCGATGGGAGCCTCGTCAGCCGAGCATGGCCTGACTCATCTCGACCAGGCACTGAAGATAAAAATACGAAAGACGAATGCCGAGACCATCTTCGGCACGCGCCTTGCGGGACATAACCACTAACAGTCACAAACAAGAAGCCAAACGAGGTTACGATGACCAAACTTCCGGAAGGCGCTCCGAGCCTTGAAGAGATACTCATTCAATCCAACAACGTTGCCTGGCGCGAAAAATCGCTCAAAGGCGTCCATGAAAAGATGCTTTGGCGCAACGAAGAGACCGGCGCCTCGATCGCCCTCATCAAGTTCGACAAGGGCGCGGGAATTCCACAGCCGCATTTTCATGCAGCAAACCAGTTCATGTTCTGCCTGAAGGGCAAGTATGAATATACGTCGACCAAGGTCACACTCACTGCCGGCTGCTTCTACTGCAATCCGAAGGGCAATATTCATGGCCCGGCGATTGCACATGAAGAAACCACGGTAATTGAGATCTATGACGGGCCGCACTACCCGGAAAAGCCGTCGTGGTACACCGACGAACGAGACGCCCATTGAGCATCTCGTAACACCGGACAGATATGCGATTGAGAGTGGGAATGCGGCGAGTTCGGCATCGCCATATCGTGTCTTAACTCGAAAGGTGGTGTTATGATGAGTCGTGCTTTAGTCTGTGTTCTCGCCCTCATCGTCGGCGCCAATGCCTATGCCGAAGAATTCCCCGTCCGCACAGTCACCATCGTGTCGCCTTATCAGGCGGGCGGCACCAGCGACATCATTGCCCGCATTCTGGCGCAAAAGCTTTCGGAGAGATGGGGCAAGAGCGTCATCGTCGAGAACCGGCCCGGAGCGAATGGCGGGATCGGCGTGGGGGGGGGGGCGGTCGCGCGCGCCCCCGCCGACGGACACACGCTGCTGGCCACGGCCTCCAGCGCGCTGACGATCAATCCCTTATTTTACCCCAAGCTGCCCTACAATGTGGATGCCGACCTCTCACCCATCACCCGCACAGGGGTGGTCGCCAATGTTCTGGTCGTTCATCCGTCGGTTCCGGCCAAGAGCGTCCGGGAGCTAATCGCATTCGCCAAGGCAAAGCCCGGCACGCTCAGCTATGCCTCGCAAGGCAATGGTTCGAACGGGCACGTCACCGGCGAATTGTTCAAGCAGCGCGCCGGTATCGACATTCTCCACATCCCTTACAAAGGCAGCGCGCCCGCTGTTCAGGATCTTCTCGCCGGCCAGGTACAGCTGATGTTCGACAACCTGCCGTCTGTCTTGCAGCTGATCCGGTCCGGACAACTCCGTGCGCTCGCGGTGACCACGGCGGAGCGCGATTCTCAGCTTCCCGATACGCCGGCAATTGCCGAATCCGGCCTGCCCGGTTTCGATACGAGCGCATGGTTCGCCTTGCTGGCGCCAAAGGCCACGCCGGAAGCGGTGCGCGCGGAAATCGAAAAAGCAGCGATTGCCGTCCTGACCGCGCCGGACACCCGTGAGCGGCTGCGCGCGGCCGGCATTGCTGTCGCCGCTGACGGTGCGGCTGCATTGCGCAAGCGCATCGACAAAGAGACTGGCATTTGGCGGGACGTCATCGGCAAGGCCGGAATCAAAATCGAATGAGCTAAGGGGCAGGCGTCGCTGCGTCGATCCGAAGGGGATACTTATGCGTCGCTTATTGCTTTTGAGCTTGTTTTCTCTCTTTCGCCGCCGCTAGCACCGCTGCACACGCCTAACCATCGTCTGGATCGAGCACGACATAAACATGATTGCAGACCTGGCCGACCGGATTCACCCGCTCGATTGCGGTCGGACTATCGCGGACGCCAAGCCTGACACTGTTCTTTCCGATCCGAACGTTCTGGTCGCATATTTGGGGACCGAGACAACCCGGAGCACGACCGCCTAGGTCACGCACCTCTTTGTTCGCCAATTTGGAGAAAAAGTACGCCGAGCGGTACAACGTGGGATTCACAGTCCCATGCTAAGTACCTAGAAAATAATGGATATTCCCGCTCAGCCCGCGCCCTCCATCATAGGGGCGATACTGAAGCGTCTTTGCAGCATTTTTCGAGGCATTTGAGGCGGATTGGCGCTGCTGGAGCCGCGCCGGGCGTCCGATTGGCTCTCATTACGGCTTATTGGCGCTCATTTCCAGCCCAGCAAATAAATGGATCTTGCCTCGCCTGACGCGTGTATAAATTCTGAGACTCACTGCAGAATTCCCTATGCGACAGAACAGGGAATTATATCGACGAAACAGGGAATTTTGGCGCGGTAGCAGAGATTTTCGCCGAGCAAAATGCGACAACATCGCCGGATGAGGTTTTCGGTACACACAGGATTGCAGGCTAAGCGATAGTCACGCCGCCATCAGCCACGATAACCTGGCCGGTGATGTAGCTTGAGCGGTCGCTGCACAGAAAGAAGATCGCCTCAGCCAGTTCCGATTCCAGGCCGTAGCGGTTGAGCGGCATGTGGTCGTGATAGTCGGCGCGGATTTCCGGCGTATGCACGGCCTTGGCCATGGCGGTGTCGACCGGGCCGGGCGCCACCGCATTGACGCGAATGCCGAGCTGGGCCAGTTCCGCGGCCTGCTGCTTGGTCAGATGCGCGAGGCCGGCTTTGCTGGTGCCGTAAGCGGTACGCAAGGTCGAGGCGCGCAGCCCCGAGATTGACGTGATGTTGACGATCGCGCCGCCGCCGCCGTCGCGCATCAGTGGCACCGCGGCTTGCGTGCACAGAAACGGCCCGGTGAGATTGGTGGCCAGCACCTTGCACCAATCCTCATAGGTTACTTCGAGGATCGGCTTGAAGATGGCGATGCCGGCATTGTTGACCAGCGCGTCGAGCCGGCCGAAGTGCTGGCTCACGGTCTCCAGCGCCAGCGCGACCGCGTCGGGCTGCGACACGTCGCATTCGATGGCGATGGTGTCGTGGGGTTTGGCGATCGCCGCATGCGCGGCGTGCAACGTCTCGGCATTGATGTCGAGCAGGGCGACCCGCCAACCCTCGGCGAGAAACTTTCTGGCGACGGCCAGGCCGATGCCGCGCGCGGCGCCGGTGACCAAGGCGACCTTTGTTTCCGAGCTCATTTTGTTTCCCCCTGGCGGCCCGTTTGATCTGGCGCCGCACCCTTTCACATCAGAAAGCCGGTTTCCGGCCGCCGGATCAAGCCCGGGATGCCGAATTCGCGGCCATGCGTTATATCAAAGCTGGCGGGGCGCCATTGAGGCATTATTTAAACAAGCGGGACCGGTCGACCGGTTGCACATCGTTTGATGGCCGAAAAAAGGACCTGACCTATGAGCCACTATCATGCCGTTGTCTGGATCGATCACCGCGAGGCGCGGGTGTTCCATTTTAGCCCGACCGAGATCGACAGACTCGTGTTGCATCCCGACCATCCGACCAAGCATATCCATCACAAAGCCGGCGAGATCGGCAGCGGCCATGCCACCGGCGATCATGAATTCCTGCATGCGGTCGCGCAGTCGGTCGCCGATGCCGGTGCGATTCTGATCGCCGGCCCGGGCAAGGCCAAGAACGAACTGGTCGCCCATATCGAGAAGCACGATCCCAAGCTGAAGAAGCTGATCGCCGCCGTCGAGACGGTCGATCATCCGAGCGACGGCCAGCTGGTCGCGCATGCGCGGAAGTATTTCAAGGCCGAAGACCGGATGGTGAAATAGCGCTCAGTCCGGCTCTTCGCTGAACGTGTCGCGGTACGGGTGCGCCGGATAAACGCCGAGGACGGTCAGTTCCTTGGAGAAGAAGGCGAGCTCTTCCAGCGCGTGCACCAGAGCGGTGTCGTCGGGGTGCCCTTCGACGTCGGCGTAGAATTGCGTGGCGAAGAAGTTGCCGCCGACCATGTAGCTCTCGAGCTTGGTCATGTTGACGCCGTTGGTGGCGAAGCCGCCCATCGCCTTGTAAAGCGCCGCCGGAATGTTGCGCACCCGGAATACGAAGGTGGTGATGACCTTGCTCTTGTTCGCGCCGTTGCCGGGCTGCGCCCATTTCTTCTCGCGCGACAATACGACGAAGCGCGTGGTCGAGTTGGCCTCGTCCTCGACATTCTCCTTCAGGATGTTGAGGCCGTAGATTTCGGCGGCCAGGCGCGAGGCGATGGCGGCGCGGGTCGGATCGTTAGCTTCCGCGATCTCGCGCGCCGAGCCCGCGGTATCGGCGGCGACCACCGGCTTGAGCTTGAGCTCGCGGATCGAGCTGCGGCACTGGCCGAGCGCCATCACGTGGCTCTGCACCGTCTTGATGGTCTTTAGGGTCGCGCCCTTCGGCGCCATCAATTGATTGCGGATCGGCAGGAACCACTCGGCGATGATGTGCAGCTTCGCCGTCGGCATGAGATGATGGATGTCGGCAACGCGGCCGGCGACCGAGTTCTCGATCGGGATCATGCCGAGGTCGGCATCGCCGCCGCTGAGCGCCGAAAAGCAATCCTCGAAGGTCGGGCAGGGGATCGGCTCGTAATCGGGATAGGCCTCGCGGCAGGCGAGATCGGAATTCGCCCCGCGTTCGCCCTGGAATACGATCTTTTTCTTGGCCATCACTTCATCCCTACCGCTATCGCGCGATCCTTGCGCAGACCTGCAACTTCGAGTCAACCGCCGAGCATGGCCCGCGCTTTTGCCAGATCCTCCGGCGTATCGACGCCGAGCGGCACGCTTTTGACGATCGCGACATCGATGCGCATGCCGGCATCGAGCGCGCGCAATTGCTCCAGCCGCTCGCGCAACTCGTTGGGCGAGGGCGGCAGCGTCACGAACCGCTCCAGCGCCGCGCGCCGGTAGGCGTAAAGCCCGATGTGATGATAGTGCGGGCCGCGACCTTCGGCATTGGCGCGGGTGAAGGCCGCCGCGTGCATATGCGCCGGCGACACGAACTGCCCGGACACCTTGACCACGTTCGGATTGGTCAATTCGTCCGGCTCATGGATGACGGCGGCGAGCGTTGAGATATCGACCTTGGGGTCGGCCAGGGGGCTAAGCGCGGCGCGGATATCGGCCGGATCGATGGTCGGCAGGTCGCCCTGGACGTTGACGACGACAGCGATGCGGTGCTCGGGGTCGAGCGCCTGCAGGGCCTCGAAGATGCGGTCGGAGCCGGACAGATGGCCGCTGCCGGTCATCACCGCGCGGCCACCCGACTTTTCCACCGCTGCCTGCACCGCTTCCGAATCGGTCGCGACGATGGCCTCGCCGATGCCGGCCTCAACGGCGCGGCGCTGCACGTGCACGATCATCGGCAGGCCGTGGATGTCGGCCAGCGGCTTGCCGGGCAGGCGGGTCGAAGCCAAGCGGGCCGGGATCAGAATGATGGTGCGGGACATGGCAATCAGGACATGGGAATAGGGCTGTGGCTTAGCCGGTTGTCGGGTACCGGGCCGGCCCGGCGCGACATGACGAATGTCGAACTGCCAGCTGCTGATATTTGGCGGTTATAGTCGCGCTTATACGGGTTGCCAGAGCGCAGGCAAACCGGTATCTGTCCGCCGCTGCCGGGACCTCGGTGGCGACCCACCCCGTGCCGTCTCGCGCCCGCTCCGGGAGCCCAAAGTCGATGAATTCCTTCGAACTCAACAAAATCCTCGGCGCCCTGCTCGGGTGCGTCCTGATTACCCTCGCGCTTAACATCGGCGCCGCCGCCCTGTTCGCGCCCGAGAAGCCGGCCAAGCCGGGCTACTCCATTGCCGTCAAGGAAGGCGGCGGTGAGAAGGCCGGTCCGGCCGAAGCCGCGCAGCCGATCGAAGTGCTGCTGGCCAGCGCCTCGTCGGAAAAGGGCCAGGCGAGCGCCAAGCAGTGCCAGGCCTGCCACACCTTCGAAAAGGGCGGCCCCAACCGCGTCGGCCCGAACCTCTGGAACATCGTCGGCGACGAGCGCGGCAAAGACCGCGGCGGCTTCAACTTCTCGGCCGCGATGAAGGCCAAGGGCGGCGAGTGGACTTATGACGAGCTGAACAAGTTCCTGGCCAATCCGCGCGGCTATATCCCCGGCACCAACATGACCTTCGCCGGTCTGTCGCGGGACGCCCAGCGCGCCGATGTCATCGCCTTCCTGCGCACGCAGTCGGACAACCCGGTGCCGCTGCCCAAGGTCGCCGAAGGCGGCGCAGCCAAGCCGGCCGAAGCGCCGAAGGCCGCGGTTCCTGCGCCGGCCGCCGGCGCGGCTCCGGCCGTCAAGCACTAGCGTTTCGAAACATCGTTCAACGAAGCGGCCGGGCGCCTTGCCCGGCCGGTTTTGGTTTGGGTCCCCCG
>JAQSCR010000441.1 GCA_029945495.1 Pseudolabrys sp.
TGTTTGTCGATGCTCCGGTTTCCGGTGGCCCGGGCGCCGCCGCTTCAGGCTAGCTGGCGATCATGGCCGGCGGCGATGATGGGGCGGTCGCGAAGGTGGCTGACGTCATGCGCGGCCTTGGAACGATGACGCATATGGGGCCGGTCGGCACGGGTCAGGCGACCAAACTGGTCAACCAGACGCTGGTCTTGACCAACTATTGTGTGCTCGCCGAGGCGTTGCGGTTGGCGCAATCCTACGGCGTCGATGCGCGCAAAATCCCGCAAGCGCTCAAGACGGGGCATGCCGGCTCAAATCTGCTGGCCGCCGCTTTCCCGCAGATGCTCGACGAGGACTTCGCGCCGCGTGGCTTTGCGCGACAAGTGCTGAAGGATCTTGAAATGTTGCAAGCGGCCGCGCGCGACCAGCATCTGGCGATGCCGATGGCATCGCAGGCGCTCACGCTCTATCGATTGCTTGTGGCGAGCGGCAAGAGCGAACTGGATGCTACGGCCGTCGTGTCGCTCTATCCCAAGCCGCATTGAGCCGATGCCGATCAGCGCCCCCGCCATTGCGGCGGGCGCTTTTCGGCAAACGCTTTGACGCCTTCATGGAAATCGTCGCTGCCGTAACAAGCGCGCACGAGATCTTCGCCGTCGGGGATGCCGGCATGCTGTAACCGCCGCATGGCTTCCTTGGTGACGCGCATGGTGACCGGTGCATTGCCTTGCAGGCGTTGGCAGATGTCGGCGATACGCTGGTCGAGCACGTCGGGCTCGGCGATTTCCATCAGAAACCCTGCCGCCAGTGCATCCTCGGCAGGTACGTTCTCGGCCATCAGCAGCATGCGTTTGGCGCGGGCCTGGCCCAAGGCTGTCACAAGACGGGCGTAATTGGCGACCGACAGGCAATTGCCCAAGGTGCGCGCAATCGGCACGCCGAATTTCGTGCCGGGCGTGGCAATGCGCAGATCGCAGCAGGCGGCGATCGCCAGCCCGCCGCCGATCGCCCAGCCTTCAACCACCGCCAATGTCGGCATCGGCAAGGCCTCGATCGCCGCCAGATATGTTTCCGAGGTTGCTTCGTAGGCGACGCCTTGTTCCGGCGTGGTGAATTCCTTGAACTGGGCAATATCGGTGCCGGCGATGAAAGCCTTGCCGCCGACGCCTCGCAGCACGGCGACGCGCACGCTGCTGTCTTGGCTCAACGCGGCGCAGGCCGCAGCCAGTTCCTCGTACATCCGCCATGTCATCGCGTTGCGCGCTTGCGGCCGATCGAACAGAACCGTTGCCACCGCGCCTTCGCGGACAAGTCGCACCTGACCGTCGTTCATGGGATGACTACTCCTTGCTGGGCATCGGGACGTGAAGATTGTGTCGCGCCGTTGCGCTCTTCTTCGGCAAAGCCGGCGCGCGTTACTTCTTCGCGTTTATGGCGCAAATGCGCGCGCAGGATATGGGCGAGGCCTATGCCGTCGCGCCGCTGCAGGGCGTTGAGAATGGCTTCGTGTTCCTGCACTGCGATTGCCCAGCGCGGCGGCGTCATTGGCGTGACGTAGCGGGCGCGGCGGATACGGGCGGTGACCGATTCATACAGCGACGATAGAGCGGGGTTTGCCGCCGCGTCGACGATCGCCTCATGAATCATCCGATTGCAAACGTAGTATTGCTGCAGGTTCTTGTCTTTGTAGTGCTTCACCATCTCCGCATGGGCTTTGGCGACCGCGTCAATTGCCTTGTCGCTGATGCGCTCGCAGGCGAGTTCGCCGGCCAGGGCCTCGAGGCCTTGGCAAACTTCGAAAAGGTCATGCACGTCCTTGCTGGTGAGTTTGGCGGCGCGGGCGCCGCGGTTCGGCAGCAGCAGCACCAGACCCTCGGCCGCCAGGACCTTGAGCGCCTCGCGCAACGGCGTGCGCGAGATTTGCAGCCGCGTGCACAGATCGCGCTCCGGAATCCGGGCGCCGGGCGGAACTTCGCCCTCCAGAAGGATATTCCGGAGTTGCGACACGACGTCTTCGTGCAGCATCGGGTCCCCTCAAAAATTGCCGCTCGATCGATTTTGAATGCAAACGTAACCCACTATGGGGAAAAAATAAACATTTTCGCTTGTCAGAAGGCTAATTTGCATTCAAAATTCAAAAATTCTGGGAGGTCGTATGGGTCCGCTGGCGGGTATGAAAGTCGTCGACCTGACCCACGTCATGGCTGGGCCGACGTGTACGTTGATGCTTGCCGACATGGGCGCCGACGTCATCAAGATCGAAAAAGTGCCGCTGGGCGACGATACCCGTCAGAACGCGCCGAATATTGGCGACGAAACGGCGGCGTTCCTGATGATGAACCGAAGCAAGCGCGGCATCGCCCTCGACCTGAAGCAACCGGGCGCCGCCAAAGTCCTTCGCCGCCTCCTGCAAGACGCCGATGTGCTGGTTGAGAATTTCGGGCCTGGTGTCATGGAACGCCTGGGTTTCGGTTACGACGACCTGCGCAAGCAGCACCCGGCACTGATCTATTGCTCCTTGTCCGGCTTTGGCCGCACCGGCCCTTATAAGGACCGCCGCGGCTTCGACCTCGTATCGCAGGCCATGAGCGGCATCATGAGCTTCACCGGCGAGGGCCCCGGCCGCCCACCGGTGAAATGCGGTGCGCCGCTGTCCGACATCACCGCCGGCATCCTGGCGGCGATGGGTATCCTGGCGGCCTACACCCATCGGCTGAAAACCGGCGAGGGACAAAGGGTCGAGACGTCGCTCTACGAAGCGGCCCTGGTGCAGACCTATTGGCAGTCGGCGATCGCGCTGGCGACCAGCATCGCACCCGTGGCCATGGGTTCGGCGCATCCGCTCAATGCGCCGTATCAAGCCTTCGAGACTGCCGATGGATGGATCGTCGTCGGCGGCGCCAACCAGAAGAACTGGCAACGCATCGCCGATGCGCTCGGCGCGTCCGAGCTGATCCACGATCCGCGCTTTGCCACGGCGGGCCTGCGCGTGCAGCATTTGGCAGAACTGGAAGCGGAACTGACGCCCCGTTTCCGCCGGCAATCCTCCGAGCACTGGCTGGCGGCCCTGGAAAAGCAGGGCGTTCCGTGCGGCCCGGTGCGCGATATGCTGCAGGCGCTGTCCGATCCGCAAACCATCGCGCGCGAGATGGTGGTCGAGGTACCGCATGCGACGCTCGGGACGGTGCAGACCCTCGGCGTGCCGGTCAAATTCTCCCGCACGCCTGCCAACATCCGGCACGGCGCGCCGGTTTATGGACAACATAGCCGGGAAGTTCTGCGCGACTACGGCTTCGGCGCCGATGAAATCGCAACGCTCGAAAGGGACGGAGCTTTGGTGAGCGCCGCCCAAGACCATGACGGGAGTAGCCGCAGGGTCGTTTAGTGCAAAGGTTTGTTGATCCGAGAAGTGCAAAAGCACTCAAACACAAGAGGGAGGACGCCATGTCAAAAAGATTAGCGTTGTTGCTGTCGATGCTCGCCGGTTTGGCGCTGAGCCAGGTCGCGCAGGCCGAAGTGATCGAGCTGAAGGTGGGCAACACGACGCCGGCCTCCGGCAACCAATCGATCTCGGCTACCGAATTCGCCCGCCGCGTCAACGAACAGATGGCCGGCAAGGTCCACGTTACGGTTTTCGACAACAGCCAGCTCGGCAACGAGCGTGAGATGTTGCAGAAGCTCAAGATCGGCACGCTCGACATGTCGCAGCCCTCGACTATCATGTCGACGGTCTCGCCCGAATTCGGGCTCTTCGACATGCCGTATCTGATCAAGGATCGCGCGCATTTCCAGCGCTTCCTGGCCGAAGTCTTTTGGAAGGACATCGCTCTGAAAGCCGAGGCCAAGGGCTACAAGATTGTCGCCGTCTACGAGAACGGATTCCGTCACATCACCAACAACAAGCGCGCGATCAATACGCCGGACGACTTGAAGGGCATCAAAATCCGTATCCCGCGCGGCGTGTGGCGGCAGAAGATGTTCGAGGCCTATGGCGCATCGCCGGCGCCGCTCGAATTCAACGAGCTCTTCGTCGCGTTGCAGTCTGGCGTCATGGACGGCCAGGAAAATCCGTTGCCGAATATCTGGGGCGGCAAGCTCAATGAAGTGCAGAAATATCTCACATTGACCAACCACGTTTACACGCCGTCGTTCCTGACCGCCGGGCTCGACCGCTGGAATAAGCTGCCGGCCGATATCCGGGCCCAGATCGAGAAGATCGCACGCGAAACACAACCATGGGCATTCGACAGCGCCGAGAAGGAAGACGTCGCCGTTCTCGAAAAGCTGAAGAAGGCCGGCATAGCGGTGAATACCGCCAATCGCGACTCCTTCGTCGCGGCTTCCAAGTCGGTCTACGACCTGTTCGGCAAGGAAGTGCCGGGCGGCCAGGCGCTCATCGACAAAACGCTCGCGCTCGCGAAGTAGGCCGTCACATGCAGGTGTTTGTACGCGGGCTGCGGCTTGCGCTCGAAGTGTTCGGCGGATTGCTGCTGGTGCTGTTGACCGCGCTGGTCACGGCCGCGGCGGCGATCCGCTACTTCGGCGCTGGTCTTTCGTGGTATGACGAAGTCGCGCCGATCCTTCTCGCGTGGGTCACTTACTTCGGCGCGGCGCTGGTGGCGCTCCAGCGCGGCCATCTCGGCTTCGACAATGTTGTCCGGCGGCTTCCGCCGAGCTGGCGCATGGCGGCCTTCGTCACCGCCGAAACCCTGACCATCACATTCTTTCTCGCGCTGGCGTGGGGCGGTGTCCGCTTGTTCAGCGTCATCAGCGGCGAGCGGCTGATGTCGGTCGACTGGTTTCCCAGCGCCGTCGCACAGTCGGTCATCCCGATCGCGTCTGTGCTTTTCGTCGTCGCCGAGTTGGTGACCCTGCCGGCGGCTTGGAAAAAGCTCAATAGCCCCAGCGATCTTGTCGAGACTGCCGACCATCTCACTTAGGGCGAAGACAAATGTCAGCGTTGCTCGTGCTATCCGGCTTTCTCGTGCTCTGCTGTCTCGACGTGCCCATTGCGGTGGCGCTTGGCGTCGTGGCGTTGGCTGCGATGACGATCTCGGCCGGCGAACCGGCCCTGCTCAACGCCGCTGTCGTTCTCTACGAGGGCGCCGGCAAGTTTCCGCTGCTGGCCATACCGCTATTCGTTCTGGCCGGCGCACTGATGAACTCGACGTCGATTTCGCGGCGTCTGATCGGCTTTTGCCTGTCGTTGGTCGGCTTCGTGCGCGGCGGTCTTGCCATGGTGGCGATCGTATCGTCGATGATTTTCGCCGAGATATCGGGCAGTTCGGTCGCCGATGTCGCGGCGTTGGGCTCGATTCTCATTCCCGGGATGAAAGCGCGCGGCTACCCGAAGGAACTGGCGGCGTCGGTCATGTCGTCGGCGGCATCTCTCGCCATCATTATTCCACCGTCGATCCCGATGATCCTCTACGCGGCGCTGGCCGATACGTCGGTGGTCAAGCTGTTTATCGCCGGCGTTATCCCCGGCGTGCTGGGCGGCCTGATGCTGATGGCGACCGCCTGGGGATTTGCGCGGCGCTATAATCTGCCGCGCGAGAACATGCTCAACCTGTCCAATATCGCGACGTCGTTCTGGGACGCCAAGCTGGCTTTGCTGCTGCCGGTCATCATTCTGGGCGGTATTTTCGGCGGCATCGTCACCGCGACCGAGGGCGGGGCGCTGGCTGTCGTCGCGGCACTCGCGATCGGCCTGTTTTACCGCGAACTCAACTTTGCCATGCTGCGCCATGCTCTGTTCGAGGGCGTGACACACACAGCGGTGGTGATGCTTCTGGTGGCGACGTCCGCGCTGCTTGGCGTCTACCTGACGGAAACGCAAATTCCCCAGCGCTTGGCGGAATCCGTCACCGACCTTACACAAAATCCCTTGGTGGTTCTGGCCATTCTCAATGTGGTGTTGTTCGTGCTCGGATTCTTCTTGCACGGAGCGGCGGCCATCATCCTGGTCGTGCCGGTGGTGTTGCCGTTGATCAAGGCGGTCGGCATCGACCCGATCCATTTCGGCATCATCGTGACGCTTAATATCGCAGTGGGTCAGCAGACGCCGCCGGTCGCCAGTGTGTTGATGGTGTCGTGCTCGATTGCCAAATCGAATATCTGGGAGACATCCAAGCTGAATGTCTATTTCATCGTCTCGCTAATTGCGGTCCTTCTGCTCGTGACCTATGTCCCGTTCGTTTCGTTAGGACTGGTCAACCTGTTCTACGGGCCCTGACGCGGGAGGAGCGCGGCCGCGCGCGCGTCAGCGGTGCGCTCAGCCGATGCCAGCGTGTTCGCCAACAGCATCGTCACCGTCATCGGTCCGACGCCGCCGGGCACCGGCGTGATATACGACGCCTTTTCGCGCAGGCCTTCGAAGTCGGTGTCGCCGACCAGCCGGCCGGAGGGCAGGCGGTTGATGCCGACGTCGATCACCACGGCGCCGGTCTTCACCATTTGCGGCAGAATGAGATTGGGCTTCCCGGCTGCGACGACCAGAATGTCGGCGAGAATGGTGAACTGCGCCAGATCGCGAGTCTTGGCGTGGCAAATGCACACGGTGGCGTCGCGCTGCATCAGCATCAGCGCCATCGGCTTGCCGACGATGTTGCTCGCGCCCACCACAACGACGTTCTTGCCTTCTATCTCAATTCCTTCGTGTTCGAGCAGCTTGACCACGCCGTAGGGCGTGCACGGCGGGAAGACCGTGTCGCCAACGACGAGGCCGCCGACATTATAAAGATGGAAGCCGTCGACGTCCTTATCGGCGGAGATGGTTTGCAGGATCTGCGATATCGAAAAATGCGGCGGCAACGGCAGCTGGACGAGAATGCCGTGGATGTCCTGCCGGAGGTTCAGCTCGGCGATGAGGTCGAGCACGATCGCGGGCGACACGTCGCTTTCGAAATCGTATTGGAAGGACTGGATGCCGACCTCTTTGCAGGCGCGGATCTTGTTCCGCACATAGACAGCCGACGCCGGATCGGCGCCAACCTTGACGACCGCCAGGCCGGGCACCACGCCGCGCTTCGCCAGTGCGACGACGCGCTCGCGGATGTCCGCGCGGATTTCCGCCGATATGGCGACACCGTCGATGATTTTCGCTGTCATTTTCTTCTGTGCCGCGCTCAAACGGGGGTGGCTTTGACAGAGGTGCGTATATCGGCTGTTGGCGCGTCCGAAAAGCCCCCACTTAACGGTTAATTCGGTACCGGCGGCCGCGAGGTTATTGCGGCGCCGGCGGTGGGAAATCATTCGCTGCAAGTGTGGGCCGTAACGGGCACCCGTTGCCCACCCGGCCGGCGGCCGGCGATATTGCTTCTCCGATGGTCTTGCCGTTTAAGGTTTGTCGACGCCGCGCCTGCCGATGTGCGGGGCCGTGAACAGGAACTTCTCGCGTGGACAATCCCGATTTCCTGATCGTCGGCGGCGGCACGGCCGGCTCGGTGCTGGCGGCGCGCTTGAGCGAGGACGGCGTCACGCGCGTGCTGCTGGCCGAGGCCGGCGACGATACACCGCCGGATGCGACACCGGCCGACATTGCCGACACATTTCCCAGTTCATCGCTTAATCGGGGATATTTCTGGCCCGAGCTGAAAGCCGAGCGGGTAATCGGCGAGGCCCGGCGGCCCTATCCGCAGGCGCGCGTCATGGGCGGCGGGTCGAGCGTGATGGGCATGTGGGCCTTGCGCGGCCTGCCGTCGGACTTCGACGGCTGGGCGGCGGCCGGCGCGCAAGGGTGGGCCTGGAACGATGTCGTTAAATTCTACCGGCAGGTAGAAGACGATCCCGTCCGGCCGCGGGTGACCAATTCATCCGGTGCGATGCCGATCAACCGGGTGCCGAAACAGGAATGGCCGGACTTCGTGCAAGCGATCGAGCGGGTCGCCAAGCAACGCGGCTTTTCGCTTGTCGACGATATCAATGAAGAGGGCGGCGACGGCTTCTTCGCCATGCCGCTCAGCCAGGGTAACGGCCGGCGGGCCTCGAGCCCGCACTGCTATCTGACCAGCGCGGTGCGGCGGCGCGCCAATCTTGCGATCATGGCGAACACCATCGTCACGGCGCTCAAGGTCGATGGTGGCCGGGTCGTCGGCGTCACGATGGAGCAGGGCGGACACATCCGCACGGTGACGGCGAAGCAGGTGATCCTGAGCGCGGGCGCCATTCATTCGCCAGCGATGCTGCTGCGCAGCGGAATTGGCCCGGCGCAGGACCTACGCAAGCTGGGCATTACCGTCGCCGTCGACCGGCCGGGCGTCGGCGCCAACCTGCAAAATCACCCTTACTTGCATTTCGCCTTGACGATTCCACCCGGCCTTCGGCTGGCGGCGGCGTTGCATCAATTCGGGCTTGCCGGCTTGCGGCATTCCTCCGGTTACGCCGATTGTCAGGCCGGCGATTTGTTGGCCTTTGCCATTGGCCGGGTCAGCCCGCGTCCCTTCGGCGCGGCGCTCGGCATGGTCGGCGCGGCATTGTATTCACCGCATTCGCGCGGCCGCGTCACGCTCGACAATCCCGATATCCGCATTCCGCCGCGCATCGATTTTCGCCTGCTGTCGGATCCGTGCGATGCGCCGCGCTTCATCCAGGCGGCGCGCTTTTCGGAAAGTCTGTTGCGCGATGCCGCGCTGGCGCGAACTTACGAGGATGCGTTCATCCTGCCGCCGATCCTGTCGCTGCATCAATTCAACCAGCCCGGATTGAAAGGTGCGCTGTTCGGCTTGGCTGCCAAGGTGGCGATGAATGCGCCGGCCGCGATCAAGCGTCGTCTGCTGGAACAGGTCATCAGCCCGGGCCGCTGGATCGGCAATCGGCGGCGGCAGCGGCCGGTCACTGACGCGGAAATAATCGCCGCCGCTGCGCCAATGGGCCATCCGACCAGTACATGCGCGATCGGCCGTGCCGATGCGCCGATGGCGGTGGTCGATTCCGATTGCCGAGTCTATGGCGTTGGCAATCTGCGGGTTGTCGATGCGTCGGTGATGCCTTCGGTGCCGAGCGCGAATACCAACCTGCCAACGACGATGATCGGCGAGAAGCTCGCGCATGCGATTCGCGCGAACGGCGTCGCCGGCTGAGCGCGGTCAGTCCGATTGGCCGTGACCGGGGATGACCCACGGTTGTTGCCGCACATGCGCGGCTTTGAACGCTTCGATTTCGGCATGAAACGATCGGGTGAGATCGATGTCATCCCAGCCGTTGAGGAGGCGGGTGCGCCGCGCGGCATCGATGTCGAAATGAATCGACAGTTTACCGCAGACGATCGTTTGTGCTTCGAGATCGACCGACACAGTCTGCGATGTGTCCCGGTTTAGCGCCGCGATCAACGCCTCATTGTCGGATTCGCCAGTCACCGCCGTCAGCAGGCCATTCTTGGCGGCGTTTTGCGAAAAAATATCGCCGAATGACGGCGCGATCAGGCAGCGGATGCCATAATCGAACAGCGCGTAGACCGCGGCCTCGCGCGACGAACCGCCGCCGAAATTGGCGCCGGAGACGATGATCTTCGCCTGCCGCCACGGCGATTGATTGAGCGGGAATTGCGGCTGCTCGTTATCGGAAGCGTCAAACCGCAGGTCGTGAAACAGCGCCTTGGCGTGCGCGCCGTCGCGCTTCAGCTTGAGAAAGCGCGCCGGCAGGATCTGATCGGTGTCGATATTCTCCACGGCAAGCGGGCAGGCGATGGCGGTGAGACGGGTGAATTTTTCCATGAGTCTAGACCTTCCGCCCGACTGTGAGTGGCCGCACATCGGCGAGATGGCCGGCGACCGCGGCGGCGGCGACCATTGCCGGAGACATAATGTGCGTACGCGCGCCGGCACCCTGCCGGCCGCGGAAGTTGCGGTTGGTGGTCGAGGCGCAGCGCTCGCCGGACGGGACGATGTCGCCGTTGATGCCGACGCACATCGAGCAGCCGGAGTCGACCCATTCCAGTCCCGCTTCGCGGAAGATGCGGTCGAGGCCTTCGTCTTCGGCTTGACGTTTCACGCTCGATGAGCCCGGTGACACCATGCCTGGCACTTTGCTGACGCGGCCGGCGAGAACAGCCGCGGCGGCGCGCAAGTCCTCGATGCGCGCATTGGTGCACGAGCCGATGAACACGCGGTCGATGGCGATGTCGGTGAGTTTCTCGCCCGCTGTCAGGCCCATGTAATCGAGCGCGCCACGGATATAGTTGGCGCGGTCCGCATTGGTCTCGCCGGCCGGGTCCGGCACGCGACCGTCGATCGGCAAAGCATCCTCCGGGCTGATGCCCCAGGTGACAACCGGGGCAAGCCGCGACGCATCGATCCTCACCTCGTGGTCGAATTGCGCGCCGGGGTCGGTCGCCAATTGGCTCCAGTCACGCACGGCGCGTTCGAATGCTTCACCCTTGGGGGCGAACTCGCGGCCCTCGATATAGGCGAACGTCGTCGCATCGGGCGCCACCATGCCGCAGCGGCCGCCGGCTTCGATCGCCATGTTGCAGAGCGTCAGCCGCGCCTCCATCGATTGCGCGCGAATGGCGGCCCCAGTGAATTCGATGGCGTGGCCGCTGGCGCCATTGGCGCCGATGGCCGCGATGATGGAAAGAGCGATGTCCTTGGCGCCGAAGCCGTCGGCCAGACGGCCGTCGACCGTGATCCGCATGCGCTTCGGCTTTTTTTGCCACAGCGTCTGCGTCATCAGTACGTGCGCCACTTCCGACGCGCCGATGCCAAAGGCGTAGGCGCCGAGCGCGCCGTGCGTCGAGGTGTGGCTGTCGCCGCAGACGATCAGAAGCCCGGGCAAGGTCAGACCTAATTCGGGGCCGACGACGTGAACGATGCCCTGGCGGCGATCGTTCAGGCCGAACGAGCGGATGCCGTGGTTGGCGACGTTCTTGTTGAACGTGTCGACCATGCGGGCGATCTCGGGATTGGCGATGGGCCCGCCTGCGCTGCGGTGGGTCGGCACATAATGGTCGGCGACGCCGAAGGTCAGCGCCGGCTCGGCGACCTTGGCGCCGCGTCGATCGAGCTGGTTGAAGCCGTGAAACGATCCCTCATGCACATAATGCCGGTCGACCCACAGCAGGCTTTCGCCGTCGCGCGCGACGATTTCGTGGCTGGCCCACAATTTGTCGAACAATGTCGCCGGCGTGGTGTTCGGTTGGTTCATTGCATAATTCTTGTGTGCCAGTGCCCGCAAAGAGGGCTTGCGGTCCGGAGCGCATATTGTATGCTAAATAATACATAGTAAAGTGGCCGCCTCATTGTGAGACGGGACACTCACGTTTTCGGAGGCCCGGTGCCGGATCGATTGCAGGAAGCCAAGGGCCGCCAAGTCTATCTGGTGTTGCGCGACCGCATTGTCAGCGGCGCCGTCCGGTTTGGCGCGCGGCTTCCCAATGAAAACGATCTGGCCGTGGCGCACGATGTGTCGCGGGTCACCATCCGCCGCGCGCTCGGCGAACTGGAACGCGAGCACCTGATCGAACGGCGCCGCAGCCTCGGGACCCGGGTGATTTACCGGCCGTCGCCGGCGCGGATGACCGCCGATATCTCCGGCGTCCTCGCCAATATCGCCAATATGGGCCGCAGCACCAAGGTCAAGCTGCTGTCGTTCGATTATGTGCCGGCGGGCAGCGCGGCGGGCGAGGCGCTGGGCGTCGGCGAGCATGACCTGCTGCAACGCGCGGTGCGCGTGCGCTCGGTCGATGGCGTGCCGTTTTCCTACCTTGTCACCCATGTACCGGAGCGGATCGGCATCACCTTCAAGGCGAAGGACCTGGCCGACCGGCCTTTGCTGGAATTGCTGGAACGCTCCGGCGTCAAGGTAGAACGCGCCACCCAGCGGATTTCCGCCTGTCTGGCCGCCCCCCATGTTGCCAAAGCCTTGGGCGTCAAGACCGGCTCGCCGCTGATCGAACTGGTCCGCATCGTCTACGATCGCGACAATCGCGGCGTCGAGCATTTGCACGCGCTCTACCGGCCCGACCGTTATGGCCTCGAATTCGATCTGGTTCGTTCCGGCGACGCCGCCCAGCGGAGCTGGTCGGCTCTGCCGCAAGCGGCCCGCAAGTCGAAAACAAACGGCAAAACTAAATCGCCTGATGACCTGTCCATATAAACCGAGGGAGAAGTACCGTGTCGCATACCTTCAATAGTTTGAACCGACGTCGCTTCCTGCAATCGTCCGCGCTGACCGTCGCCGCCGCCGCAAGCGGCACGTTGGCGGCGCCGGCTATTCTGCGCGCCCAGGGCGGCGCGGTGAAAGTCGGTCTGTTGCAGCCGGTCTCCGGCGCGCTCGCCTATTCCGGCCAGCAGGGCCGGCTCGGCGCTTCGCTCGCGGTGGATGAAATCAATGCCGCCGGCGGCATCAAGAGCATGGGCGGCGCCAAGATCGAGCCGGTGCTCGGCGATGCGCTTTCGACCCCGGAGGGCGGCAACGCCGAAGTCGAGAAGATGAACTCGGCCGGCGTCTCCGCCATCGTCGGCGGCTACGCCAGCAACATCTGCCTTGCCACCACCCAGACCGCCGCGCGTTACGAGCTGCCGTATCTCGTCGACGTCGGCGTGACGGACGCCATCGTCACCCGCGGCCTGAAGAACACCTTCCGTTTCGGCCCCGGCTTCGGCGTCATCGCCAAGACCGCGCTCGCCAATCTCATTGCCATCAACGACAAGGCCGGCAAGCCGGCCAAGACCGTGATGATCGTGCACGAGGACTCGGCCTTCGGCTCCGGTCTCGCCAAGCTGTTGAACGCGCAGTTGCCGGCGGGCGGCTTCCAGATTCTCGAGACCATCCCGCATCCGACGCCGACGCGCGATTTCAACAACGTCGTGCTGAAGATCAAGGCCGCCAATCCGGACATCGTCATTCCGGCGAACTACTACAACGAGTACGTTCTGCTCGCCCGCACCATGCAGCAGCAGAAGGTGCGGCCGAAGGCGGCGATCTATTCGGTGCTCGGCGGCGCGGCTTCGTCCTACAAATTCGTTAAGGAGTTTCCGGAAGCGGCGCAGTACATCATGGACTGCAATCACTGGTTCGATCCGCGCAACCCGAAAGCCCTTGCACTGAAGAAGAAGGTCGAAGCGCAGGGCCAGTTCTTTACCTACGAGGTCTATCTCAACTACAGCAGCGTGCTGCTGCTGGCGGACGCGCTCGAGCGTGCGAAGTCGGCGGACCGTGCCGCCATCACCGCGGCGCTGGCGAGTTCGACCTTCGCTGGTCATGTCATGCCCTATGGTCCGACCAAATTCGTCGACGGCCAGAACCAGGGCGCGGCGCCGGCCAACACGCAGGTGATCAACGGCGACATCCAGGTCATCCTGCCGGAAGCCTTCGCATCGGCGAAGCCGATCTACCCCTTGCCGCCGGCATGATAGAAATGGCTGAAGCGGCGCCGGAGAAATCCGGCGCCGCCGCGGCGCCGGCCGAGAGCGTGGCGTACCCGTGCAACTGACAATTCTCCTTCCGGCAATCCTCAACGGTCTTCTGACCGGAGCCGTCTACGCGCTGATCGCGCTTGGGCTGACGCTGGTCTATGGCGTGCTGCACATCATCAACTTCGCGCACGGCGCGATGCTGACCGCGGCTCTGTTCGCGGCGTTCTTCATGCACAAGCTGCTGGGGGTCGATCCCTATATCGCCGTATTTTTTCTGGCGCCCGCATTCTTTGCGCTGGGCTACGCGCTGCAACGTTTCGTCATTGGCCCGGCCGCGCACGGCATCGACAGCAATATTCTTCTGGTGACGCTCGGCCTCTCGATCGTGATCGAAAACGCGATGCTGCATTTCTTCCGCGCCGATACCCGCACCATCGACGTCGCCTATGCCTTCGATGTCGTGCCGATCGCGGGGGCCTATCTGTCGGTGCCGCGGCTGGTTGGATTCGCGGTTGCCGTGCTCGTCGCGCTGCTGCTGTCGATGCTGCTGACGATGACCGATACCGGCAAGGCGATCCGCGCCGTCGCCAAGGAGAAGCTGGGCGCCGAATTGTGCGGCATCGACGTCGCCCATGTCTACGCGGTGACCTTCGGCCTCGGCGCCGCCTGTGTCGCTGTCGCCGCCTGCCTGCTGATCCCGACCTATTACGTCAATCCGCATGTCGGCAACGCCTTTGTGTTGATTGCGTTCACCGTTGTCGTTCTCGGCGGCATGGGCTCGATCCCGGGCGCCTTGATCGGCGGGTTGTTCGTCGGCGTCGTCGAAAGCCTGTGCGGGCTTTATCTCGGCGAATCGCTCGGCCAGATCGGCATCTTTCTGATGTTCATCCTGGTGCTGCTGTTTCGCCCCAGCGGTTTGCTGGGAGCGCGCGCATGAATCGCGGCATGCTCAGCATTACCTTGGTGGTCGCGGCCTTGGCCTGCGAGCCGCTTATGACCGGCGCTAAAGCGGGGCTGAA
>JAQSCR010000442.1:0-208 GCA_029945495.1 Pseudolabrys sp.
CTGGTCGACGAATATCAGGACACCAACGTGGCGCAGTATTTGTGGCTGCGGTTGTTGTCGCAGACGCCGGCTTCCCTTCCCTCTCCCCTGGGGGGAGAGGGTGCCGAGCCGTATAGCGGCGAGGCGGGTGAGGGGGTGAGTTTAGAGGATACGTGGGACGCACCAACTCCGGCAGCGGGGGGGGGGGGGGGGGGCGGGGGGCGGGGGG
>JAQSCR010000442.1:218-2797 GCA_029945495.1 Pseudolabrys sp.
CCCCCTCACCCGACACGTCCGCGCTTCGCGCCGACGTGTCGACCTCTCCCCCCAGGGGAGAGGTGAAGAAAGAGCCCAAAAACATCTGCTGCGTCGGCGACGACGACCAGTCGATCTATGGCTGGCGCGGCGCCGAGGTCGATAATATTCTCCGGTTCGACCATGACTTTCCGGGTGCGAAGGTTATTCGCCTGGAGCGGAATTACAGAAGCACGGGACATATTCTGGCGGCGGCGAGCCATCTCATCGCGCACAACGAAGGCCGGCTCGGCAAGACGCTCCGCACCGAGGACGTGCTCGGCGAGAAGGTGCAGGTCACCGGCGCCTGGGATTCGGAAGAAGAAGCGCGCGCGATCGGCGAAGAGATCGAGCAGATGCAGCGCGACGCCCGCGACGAGGGCCAGGACCATCCGCTCGACGAGATCGCGATCCTCGTGCGCGCCTCGTTCCAGATGCGCGAATTCGAGGAACGCTTCATCCAGCTCGGCCTGAACTATCGCGTCATCGGCGGGCCTCGCTTTTACGAGCGCGCCGAAATCCGCGACGCGCTCGCCTATTTGCGCGTCATCGCGCAGCCGGCCGACGACCTGGCCTTCGAGCGCATCGTCAATGTGCCCAAGCGCGGCCTGGGCGACGCCACCGTGCAGATGCTGCACGATTATGCGCGGCGTCAGCGCATGCCGCTGACCGAGGCCGCGCGCGTACTCTCCTCCACCGACGAGATGAAACCGAAACCGCGCGGCGCCTTGCGCGAGCTGATGACGAATTTCGAGCGCTGGCGCAAACAGAAGGACACGCTGCCGCACACTGAACTGGCCGAAATCGTGCTCGACGAAAGCGGCTACACCGAGATGTGGCAGAAGGACCGCTCCGCCGACGCCGCCGGGCGGCTGGAAAACCTCAAGGAACTCGTGCGCTCGATGCAGGAATTCGAGAACCTCGCCGGCTTCCTCGAGCACATTTCGCTGGTGATGGATGTCGACCGCGGCGAGGCCGAGCAGGCGGTCAACATCATGACGCTGCATTCCGCCAAGGGCCTGGAATTCGACACCGTGTTCCTGCCCGGCTGGGAGGAAGGCCTGTTTCCGCATCAACGCTCGCTCGACGAGAGCGGCCGCAACGGGCTGGAGGAGGAACGCCGCCTCGCCCATGTCGGCATCACCCGCGCGCGCAAACGCGCCAAGATTTATTTCGCGTCGAACAGGCGCATCCACGGCCTGTGGCAGACCAACATTCCGTCGCGCTTTCTCGACGAGCTGCCGGAGGCGCATGTCGAGGTGAAGGAGCCGCCCGGCGGCACCGGCGGCTTCGGCATGTCGGGCTATGGCGCTTCACGGTTTGACGAGACGCAATCCTTCGGCTCGAGCTACACCACGCCCGGCTGGCAACGCGCGCAAGGACGCAAGGGCGCGGGCGGCTTTGATGTCGCCGGCAAGGCGCGCGAGTCGCGTGGTGGTTTCTCCGAAAACGGCCAGCCGAAATATGTACCCGATGGCGTGTTTGATGAATCAGATGAGAGCGACGCCGGCGCCCCATCGTCCCCTCGCCGCGCCACTTCTTCACCTCCCCCCTTGCGGGGGAGGTCGGCCGCCGCAGGCGGCCGGGAGGGGGGTAAATTCAACAAAGCCCCGCTCACCATCGACGGCGAACTGACCGCCAAATCCTCAGCAAGCATCGCGACCTATAAGGTCGGCGAGCGGGTGTTTCACCTGAAATTCGGCAACGGCAACGTCACCGCCGTCGACGGCAACAAATTGACGATCCGGTTTGACCATGCGGGCGAAAAGCGCGTGGTGGATAGATTTGTGGAGAGGGTGTGAGGGGTAGCAATGAAGCGACCTTCTCCTATTAAGAGTCGTGAGGAATATTGAAGCCAGCTCTAGTGGAGAAACGGCAATGAATAACGATGAAATTATCTACGCAATAAACCGAGTCATTAGGGGCGAATTGGACGATTGTGAAAATGCTATTCGGAATGATGATAAAGATCAGGCACTAAGTGAATTGGATGATGCAGTGACAAAGTTAAAACGGATTGTTCGATCGATTGAGTCAAACTAGATGATTGCGGAACATATTTAACAGCATGCTGGCGCTTTCTAACACCATGTTGGTTATTGCCATTCTCTTGGCCTCCCCCGCCCTCGCCCTCGCCCTCGACCTCAATTCCTTCCGGGCCGAACACAAGCTCCCGCCGCTCACCTACTCCGCGACATTGGCCGGCGCGGCGTATGGTCACGCGCACGACATGGCGCGGCGCAATCACCTCGACCACAACGGCTTCGCGGCGCGCGCGAAGGTCTCGGGCGGCACCGCGGCGGAAAATGTGTCGTGGGGCTGTGAGGATCAGGACTGCGCCATCAGGCAATGGGCGAAGTCGCCGGGGCACCGCAAGAACATGCTGATGAAGGGCGTGTCAGCGTATGGGATCGCGTCGGCGACCAGTGAGAACGGGCGCAAGTACTGGGTGATGGAATTGGGGAATTAGGGGCCGCTTGCTGCGTTCCCCGGGCGGGGGGGGGGGGGGGATGTGGAATCTTCAGCCCCGATCTAAAATTTGAAAAGTTGAATTTCACAAA
>JAQSCR010000442.1:2829-14323 GCA_029945495.1 Pseudolabrys sp.
CGCTGCGCCCGGGACACGGAGAGAGGTTCGCCCCCCGGCCACGCCGGGCGGTAATCCCCCCGCCCCCGCCTACTCCCTCGCCTTCTTCGCCACGTCGAAACCCGTGTCCGTGCCGCAAGCGGCACAGCTGTAGCCGTGGCGCATATGGTCCGGCCGGCCGGGTATGGGCGACACGCTGGCGATTTTCGCCGTCGCCCCGCACGCGCACAGCACGAAGGCGTCGGTGCGGGTCGGGATCCTGGGGAGCATCGGCCCGGCGCCTACCAGCGGCCGCCGCCGCGCACCAGCCGGATGATCACCAGCAGCAGCACGGCGCCGATGGTGGCATCCAAGATGGCGCGGATCATGCCGGCGCCGAGCGCAATGCCGAGCCGCGGAAACAGCCAGCTGGCGATGAACGCGCCGACGATGCCGATGGCGATGTCGCCGATCAGGCCGAAACCGGTGCCCTGCACCAGCTTGCCGGCGAGCCAGCCGGCGATGAGGCCGACGATCAGAATGACGACGATGCTTTCGCCTGACAGATACATGGAGAGCCCCCGGTTGGTGTTGAAGCCTTAGATGCCGCGCGGCGCGCGGGTCGCGCAGGATATCGCATGACAAGCCCGCCGGGCTTGACCGGTTCCCTCGGGACCGTGATGTTGGCTTAAGTTTACACCCTTCATTGCCTGCGGAAAGGCCGCCTTATGCCGTTGTCCGACACCGTCAAGAGCTTCATCAACAATGCCTGGGAGGACGGCGCGCCGTGCCTGCTCGCCACCGTCGGGCCGCTGGGGCCGAACATCGGGCCGAAGGGCAGCCTGATCGTGTTCGACGACCAGCACCTCGCTTATTGGGAGCGCACCAAGCGCGGCGCTTTGGAGAACCTCGGCTTCAGCCCGAAGGTCTGCGTCATGTACGCCAACTTCAACGCCCAGCGCGCCGGCAAGATCGACATGGGGTTCCTGCGGTTTTTCGGCACCGCGACGCTGCACGAAAGCGGCCCGGTGCATGACGCCATCTTCGCCAAGCTCAAACCGCGCGAGCAGACCCATGACGGCGCCGACACCGGCATCGGCGTGCTGATCAGAATCGAGCGCGCCACCGACATGCGCGGCAAGGACCTGCTGGCGTAAGCGCGGGGCCGCTTTCGCTCGCCCGGCGGCGTGCTATAGTCCGGCGGTGGGGCTGGAGTATTGCGTATGCCTGTCCGCCGCTTTGCCCGCGTTTTGGCCGCGCTATGCGCGCTGGCGCTGAGTGTTTTCGTTCAGCCGGCGCGCGCCGAACTTTCCATTGCCATCGACAAATCCCGCCAGCAGATGACGGTGGCGCTCAACGGCGCGCCGCTGTTCGTTTGGCCGGTGTCGACCGGCGCGCCCGGCTACGACACGCCGTCCGGCGCGTTCACGCCGTTCCGCATGGAGCGCACGCATTTCAGCCGCGAATGGGACGACGCGCCGATGCCGCATTCGGTGTTCTTCACGCGGCAGGGCCACGCCATTCACGGCTCCAACCACCTCAAGGCGATCGGAACGCCGGCCTCGCATGGCTGCGTGCGGCTGGAGCCGAAGAATGCGCGCATCCTGTTCGACCTGGTCAAGCAGGAAGGCATGCAGACCGTCCGCGTGACGCTCTCCGGCGAGACGCCCGAGCGCGGCGCAGCGCAGGTGGCGCGGCGCGGCGATGGCATCATGAGCGACGACGGCGATACCGTCGGCAGCGTGCCGCCGCGGCGTCGCGTGATGCGGCAGGATTATTATGGGCGGCCGCGTTATTATTACTATGGCGAAAGCCCCTATTACCCGCCGCGCCGCTCCCGCGCCGAACTGCCGTTCGAGCTGCCGTTCTTCGGCCGCTGAGGGAACGCGGATGATCCGCAAACTCGCCGACGGCAAATACCGCCTCTATTCGCGCAAGAAGAACCCGCGCACCGGCAAAAGGCGCAACCTCGGCACCTTCGGCACCAAAGCGGCCGCACAAAAGCACGAGCGCGACATCCAATACTTCAAGCGCCACTAACTGTTCATGAGGCCGACATAGCCATTGCGCGGTAGGGTGCGGCAGGCGAACCTCACCGCATGAATGAGCAAGCTACCACCGTCGCCCGCCTCACCTGCACCGACCAGGCCGCCGCCCGGCGCATTTCCGCCTATATGGCCGAGACGCTGGATGCCAACGACACCGCCTGCGGCTCGTTCGAAACCGACGATGGCGTCTGGCATGTCGCGCTGCATTTTCGCGAGGCTCCGGACCAGCAGATGGTGCGTGAGCTGATCGCGCTGGCCGCCGGCGACGACATGGCGGCGGCGCTGACCTTCGAGAACGTCGCCGCCAAGGACTGGGTGGCCGAAAGCCTCAGCGGGCTGAAGCCGGTGCGCGCCGGCCGCTTCATCGTGCATGGCGCGCACGACCGCGCCAGCGTCAAGTCGAACGATCTCGGCATCGAAATCGAGGCCGCGCTCGCCTTCGGCACCGGCCATCACGGCACCACGCGCGGCTGTCTGCTGGCACTCGACGGTCTGGCGAAACAGCGGCGCTTCCGCCGCGTGCTCGATCTCGGCACCGGCTCCGGCGTGCTGGCGATCGCCGCCGCCAAGATTTTTCACACCCGTATCCTCGCCACCGATATCGACCGCATCGCGGTGATCGCCGCCAAGAGCAATGCGCGGCTCAACCACGCCGGTCCCGCGGTGACGCTGGCGCATGCCACCGGCACCAAGGCCGGCGCGATCACGGCGCGGGCGCCTTACGATCTGATCTTCGCCAATATCCTGATGGCGCCGCTGATGCGGCTGGCGGTGCCACTTTCGCGGCTCGCCGCGCCGGGCGGCCGTGTCGTGCTGTCCGGCCTGTTGCCGGCGCATGCCAAAGCGATCCTCGGCATCTATCGCGCGCAGGGTCTGGTGCTGGTCCGGCGCATTCCGCTCGAAGGCTGGATGACGCTGGTCTTGAAGCGCGGCTGACAGCAAACCGCCCCGGGCGGGGGTCACACCGGGGCGGCTTACGCACACGCGCTGTGGCTTGAATTTTACCAGCCGCCGCGCGGCGAGTCCTTGGTCACGTCCTGAAACGGCAGTTCGGCCTGCTCGACATGCGGGGGCGGCAGCAGCCGCGCGTACAGCCTGACTTCGCGCTCGGCCTGGCGCATGCGCGATTCCATCATCGCGTCGACGAACCGGGCGAACCAGGACTTGCCCGGCGCTGCCGTTGTCGCAGTCTTGGTCGCGGTCTTGGTCGCGGTCTCGACGCCCGATACGCGGGTATCGCCATAGGTAAGGGCAACCATGTCATTCTCCTTCGGAAACCTTGTCGTCCGGAGCCGTGGATGCTCCTGACTGCTGCGTTGCAACATAATCTATTTCGCGACTGCGAACACCCCGTGACAATGCATAGAAGCCCCGTATTTCCAGCATGAAAAACGTTAACTGCCGTCAAGATCGGCGGCGGAATTGCGACAAAATTAGTGCGCTGCACAATTTTGAATCAAGCCGACATTTCGTTGCGTAATCGACGGTCCAACCGATGCGAATATTTCGTCCGGCGGGGCGTTATCATCACGTATCTGTCCAGCCGGAGCGGCAGGCGTGCCTGCATTGCGAGCGTTCAGAAGGACGCTACAGTGCCGTCCCAGTGACACGATGAGCCCAAGCCATGTTTGAAGCCCGATTCCAGACCTTCGATGATTCGAGCGAACGCGCCGCAAGCGCCAAACGCGTCGCTGCGCTCCGCACTGAGCTCAAACGCCGGGGGCTGGACGGCTTCGTGGTGCCGCGCGCCGACCGCCAGCAGAACGAATACCTGCCGGCGAGCGAGGAGCGCCTCGCTTGGCTGACCGGATTCACCGGCTCGGCAGGCTCGGCCATCGTGCTGATCGAGCGCGCGGTGCTGTTCGTCGACGGCCGCTACACCGTGCAGGTGAAGACCCAGACCGACGGCGCGATCTTCACCATCGAGCACTTTGTCGACTGCCCGCCCGATCAATGGCTGGAGAAAAACCTGAAGAGCGGCGCCAAAATCGGCTTCGATCCCTGGCTGCATACCAGCGAAGGCGCCGAAAAGCTGAAGAAGGCCTGCGCCAAGGCCGGCGCGACTCTGGTCGCGGTCGAGAATAATCCAATCGACGCGGTGTGGACCGACCGGCCGGCGCCGCCGGCAGGTCCCGTGACCTTGCGCGATATCAAGCTCGCCGGCGAAAGCGCCACAGAGAAACTACGCCAGATCCGCGTTGAGCTCGTCCGGCTGCGCGCCGACGTGCTGATCGTGTCCGATCCGCAGAACGTCGCCTGGGCTTTCAACATTCGCGGCTCCGACGTCACGCACACGCCGCTGGTGCTGGCTTTCGCCACCATTCCGCGCGACGGGCGGCCGCGCCTCTATGTCGCGCCGGAGAAGTTGACCAACGAGGTGCGCCACGCGCTGGAGGAATTTACCGACGTGCGCGACAGCGCCGATCTCGTCGCCGACCTCGCGGCGTTCAAGGACAAATCGGTGTGGCTCGACCAGGCAAGCGCGGCCGAGTCGCTGACGCTTGAGGTGAGCGCGCGCGGCGGCAAGCCTTCGCGCGGCGCCGACCCGATCACGTTGATGAAGGCGGTGAAGAACAACGCCGAGATCGCCGGCACGCGCGCCGCGCATCTGCGCGACGGCGTTGCGCTCACGCGCTTTCTCGCCTGGTTCGACCACGAAGCGGCCTCCGGCACGTTGACCGAAATCGGCGCGGTCGAGGCGCTGGAAACCTTCCGCCGCGACACCGGCCTGTTGAAGGACGTGTCGTTCCCGACCATTTCCGGATCGGGGCCGAATGGCGCAATCGTGCATTACCGCGTCACCGCTGCGAGCAACCGCGTCATCGGCAAAAACGAGTTGGGCAAAAACGAATTGTTCCTGATCGATTCCGGCGCGCAATATGAAGACGGCACCACCGACGTCACCCGCACCATCGCGGTCGGCACACCCACCGAAGAGATGCGCGACCGCTTCACCCGCGTGCTCAAGGGCCATATCGCCATCGCCTGCGCGGTGTTCCCGGAAGGCACCAGCGGCGCCCAGCTCGATCCGCTGGCGCGCGTGGCGCTGTGGCAGGCCGGGCTCGACTTCGATCACGGCACCGGTCACGGCGTCGGCTGCTATCTGTCGGTGCACGAAGGCCCGGCGCGCATTTCCAAGCTCGGCAACGCGCCGCTCAGGCGCGGCATGATCCTGTCGAATGAGCCGGGCTATTACAAAACCGACGCCTACGGCATCCGCATCGAAAACCTGCTGCTGGTGGCGGCGATGCCGTCGCCGGACGGCGCCGAGAAGCCGCTCAATGGATTCGAGACGCTGACCTTGGCGCCTATCGACCGCCGCCTGATCGATACCCGCCTGCTCACCGGCAAGGAGCGCCTGTGGCTCGACGGTTATCATACGCTCGTGCGCGACGCGCTGCGCCCGCATCTCGACAGCGCGACGCAAGGCTGGCTGGATCAGGCGACACGGCCGTTGTGAACCGCCTCATCCTGAGGAGGCGCCCACAGCGGAAGATATCGCTTCGTAGGGTGGCGCTGAGCGAAGCGAAGCCCACCGTTTTTGGAAATGGTGGGCTCGGCGCAAGCGCGCCTTAGCCCACCCTACCCAATCAGCTTCAGCCACTCGTCTTCGGTCAGCACCTGCACGCCGTGTTTTTTCGCCTCGGCCAGCTTCGAGCCGGCGCCGGGCCCGGCGACGACGTAGTCCGTCTTCTTCGATACCGAGCCGGACACTTTGGCGCCGAGCCGCTCGGCGGTGGCCTTGGCCTCGTCGCGGGTGAATCTTTCCAGCGCACCGGTGAACACCACGGTCTTGCCGGCGACGGCCGAGTCGGTCTTCGGCTTCTGGGCGTCGAGGATTGTCAGTTCGCGGGTCAGCCGCTCGACGATGCCTTTGTTGTGGCTCTCGCTGAAATAAGCGGCGACGGCGGCGATCACCGTGTCGCCGATCTGATCGAGCGCATCCATCTCGGCGATGGTCTCCTCGTCGCCCGTGGCGACCTTCAGCGCGGCGTCGTGGAACGCCTGCCATGAGCCATAGCCGCGCGCCAAAGCCAGCGCCGTGGTCTCGCCGACCTGGCGGATGCCGAGCGCGAAGATGAAGCACTCCAGCGAAATCCGCCGCCGCTCCTCGATCGCCGCGAACAGATTGCGCACCGAGGTCTCGCCGTAGCCCTCGACATCCTCGAGCTTGATCTTGTTGTTGCGCGCGGCAAGCGTGAAAATGTCGGCCGGCTCCTTGACCCAGCCGTTCTCGAAAAACAGCTCGATCTGCTTTTCGCCGAGGCCCTCGATGTCGAAGGCGCGGCGCGAGGCAAACAGAATGAGATGCTGGATCTTCTGGAACGGACAGGCGAACTCGCCGGTGCAGCGGTTGCGCGCGCCCTCCTCGCCGGTCGCGGTTTCCTCGCGCACCACGTCGGTGTGCAGATGGCACGGGCACTTCTTCGGGAAGGAATACGGCTTGGCGTTTTTCGGCCGCTTGTCGAGCAGCACATCGACCACCTGCGGGATGACGTCGCCGGCGCGCTGGATGATGACGGTGTCGCCGATGCGGATATCGCGGCCTTCGCGCAACGGTTCGCCGTCGCCGCCGATGCCCTTGATGTAGTCCTCGTTGTGCAGCGTCGCGTTCGACACTACCACGCCGCCGACGCCGACCGGCTCGAGCTTGGCGACCGGCGTCAACGTGCCGGTGCGGCCGACCTGGATTTCAATATCGTTGAGCACGGTGGTGGCGCGCTCGGCCGGAAACTTGTGCGCGATCGCCCAGCGCGGCGTGCGAGAAACAAAGCCGAGCCGTTCCTGCCAATCCAGCCGGTCGATTTTGTAAACGACGCCATCGATATCGTAATCGAGCCGGGCGCGCTGTTCCTCGATATGGCGGTGAAAGGCGATCAATTCCTCGACCGAATGGCAAATCTTGGTGAGCGGGTTGGTGTTGAAGCCGCAACGCTCGAACCACTTGATCATGCCGGATTGGCTGTCTTCCGGCATCTCGCTCATCTCGCCCCAGGCATAAGCGAAGAAGCCGAGCGGGCGCGAGGCGGTGATCGACGGGTCCTTCTGGCGCAGCGAGCCTGCCGCCGAATTGCGCGGATTGGCGAAGATCTGGTCGCCGGCCGCCTTCTGGCGCTCGTTGAGCTTGAGGAAATCGGCCTTGGTCATATAGACCTCGCCGCGCACCTCGGTGACTTTCGGGATGTGCTTGCCTTTGAGGCGATGCGGCACTTCTTTCAGCGTCTTGATATTGGCGGTGACGTCCTCGCCTTCGGCGCCGTCGCCGCGGGTGGCGGCGGTGACAAGTTCGCCGTCCTCGTAACGCAGCGACATCGACAGGCCGTCGATCTTAGGTTCGGCGCTGAAGGTGATCTTGTCGTCGTCACCGAGCTTGAGAAAGCGGCGGATGCGGCCGACGAAGTCGACGACGTCAGCTTCGGCAAAGGCATTGTCGAGCGAGAGCATCGGCACCGCGTGCCGCACTTTCTTGAAGCGGCCTGTAGGCGCGGCGCCTACTTTCAACGACAGCGACTCGAGCGTGCGCAGATCGGGAAAGCGCGCCTCGATGGCGTTGTAGCGCCGGCGCAGTTCGTCATAGTCGGCGTCGCTGACGACCGGCGCGTCCTGCTGGTAATAGCGCTTGTCGTGGCCGGCGATTTCCGTTTGCAGACGCGCGTATTCGGCCGCCGCCTGTTTTGAGGTCAGTAGCTCGACGGGGGTCTTGTCGGTTTTAACTTTGCTTGTTTTGGCCATCTGTTCCCGTCATGGCCGGGCTTGTCCCGGCCATCCACGACTTAGTTTAACGGCAATCTAAAGACGTGGATGCCCCGCACAAGGCCGGGCATGACGGAGAACGTGGATGGCGCCGGGTTCCAGCGCGCCCCGGAATGACGGCTTGAAATCAACTCGCCGCCTTGATCAGCCGCTCGGCGGCGGCGCGAGCCTCGGCGGTGATCTCGGCACCGGCCAGCATGCGGGCGATTTCCTCGCGGCGGTGATCTTCCGCCACTTCGATGACGCGGGTGGCGACGCGCTTGCCCTTGTCGGCCATATCCTTGCTGATGACGTAGTGGCGGTCGGCGCGCGCCGCCACCTGCGGCGCATGCGTCACCGCCAGCACCTGCACGCCGCGGCCGAGCCGCGCCAGCCGCAGGCCGATGGCGTCGGCCACCGCGCCGCCGACGCCGGTGTCGATTTCGTCGAAGACAAGCGTCGGCGCCGAGCCGCGATCGGCCAGCACGACCTTGAGCGCCAACAGGAAGCGCGCCAGCTCGCCGCCCGAGGCGATCTTCATCATCGGCCCCGGCTTGGTGCCGGGATTGGTCTGCACCCAGAACTCGACGCGATCGATGCCGTTCGGTCCGGCGGCCGCCGCATCGGTGACGATCTCGGTCGAGAATTTCGCACGTTCCAATTTGAGCGGCGGCAATTCGGCGTTGACTGCTTTGTCGAGCGCGCTGGCCGCCTTGACGCGCGCCTTCGACAAAGCCTCGGCGGCGACCTTGTAATCCGCTTCGGCTTTGGCGGCGGCGGCCAGCAAGGTTTTCAGCTTGGCCTCGCCGGCGTCGATCAAGGCGATGTCGTCATTGTACTTGCGCGCCAGCGCGGCGAGATCGTCGACCGGCACATTGTATTTGCGCGCCGCGGCGCGCAGCGCGAACAGCCGTTCCTCGTTGCGCTCCAGCTCGGCCGGATCGAAATCGGCGGTACGGATGGCGGCTTCGAGATGCAGCCTTGTTTCCTCGAGCGCGTTGAGCGCGGCGTCGAGCGACTTGACCGCCGGCTCGACCAGGCTGGGCGCCTGCGTCGCGCGCCGCTCCAGCCGGCGGATGACGCTGGCGAATTCCGGCACCGACGACTTCGATCCGGCGACGGCGTCGTAGGCGTCGCGCAAATCCTCGGCGACCTTCTCCGACTGCATCATGATGGTGCGGCGGGTGGCGAGAGCAGTCTCCTCGCCCGGCTCGGGCTTGAGCTTGTCGAGCTCGTCGACCGCGTGGCGCAGCCAGTCGCTTTCGCGCTTGGCGCGCTCGACCTCGGCGCGGTGAGCGTCGGCGGCGTCCTGCGCGGTGCGGCGCGCGTCCCAGAGGCTTGCGACCTTGGCGGCGCTGGCCTCCAGCGCGCCATAGGCGTCGAGCAGGCTGCGATGGGTGGCGGCATCGACCAATGCGCGGTCGTCATGCTGGCCGTGTATCTCGACCAGCACGGAGCCGAGCTGCTTCATCACCTGGACACTGACCGGCTGGTCGTTAACGAAGGCGCGGGTGCGGCCGTCGGAAAACTGCACGCGGCGGAGGATGAGTTCATCCTCAGCGGCGATGTCGTTGGCGGAAAGAATGGCGCGCGCCGGATGCTTGGCGGCGACTTCGAACACGGCCGTGACCTGGCCCTGCTCCACCCCCTGGCGCACCAGGGTCTGGTCGCCACGTCCGCCCAGCGCCAGCGCGAAGGCGTCGAGCAGGATCGACTTGCCGGCGCCGGTCTCGCCGGTGAGCACGGCCAGGTGCTCGGCGAAATCGATGTCGAGCCGGTCGATCAGGACGATGTCGCGGATAGAGAGACGAGACAGCATGACGACCTTGTATCAAAGATTCGTCAGGCCCGGCACAATAGCGCGTTGACGCGCGTCTTGGACGCGCTTTGGGCGTCCGGCAGGCCGGCGGCCGAGGCGTCAGCCGAGGCCGACCTTCTTGAAGGCCCGGCTGATCCAGGAACCCTTGTTCTCGGAAGGCTCCATGCCGCCGCCCTTCACCAGGGCATAGGCGTGCTTGTACCATTCGCTGTCGGGGAAATTGTGCCCGAGGACGGCGGCCGCGGTCTGCGCCTCGTCGACGATGCCGAGCGACATGTAGGCCTCGGTCAGCCGCTCCAGCGCCTCTTCGACGTGGCGGGTGGTCTGATAGCGGGTGACGACCACTTTGAAGCGGTTGATGGCGCCGGTGTAGTCCTTCTTTTCCAGATAATAGCGGCCGATCTGCATTTCCTTGCCGGCCAGTTGGTCGCGCGCCACTTCGATCTTCTGCTTGGCGCTGACGGCGTATTCGCTGGTCGGGTACTTGCGGATCACCTCCTCGAGCGCGGCCATCGCCTTCTCGGTGCGGGCCTGGTCGCGGGTGATGTCGGGAATTTCGTCGAAATAGGATGCCCCGATCAGATACTGGGCATAGGCCGCGTCCGCGCTGCCGGGATGCAAGGCGATATAGCGCTTGGCGGCGGTGATGCATTCGTCATACGAGCCGGCCTGGTAATAGGCATAGGCCGACATGATCAGCGATTTGCGCGCCCATTCCGAATAGGGATGCTGGCGATCGACTTCCTCGAACTTCGCCACCGCCTTCTTGGCATCTTTTTTATTGTTGAGGACGTAGAGGCCCTCATTATACAGGCGGTCGGCCGGTTCATCCGGCGGCGTTTCGTCCTTGCCCCATAGGCTCGAGCAGGCGCCCAGGCTCGTCGCCAGGATCAGCATGGAGAGTGCGCGCACAACGCCGCGCGACATCGCCTCGGTGGCTAAAGCCATTTACTCAAATCCCCTGAACCACGCCTGTGTAAACGAAAAAGCGCGGGTCCGCCAAATGATTACAAGCGATTAGGCCGACATTCGGCCGGGATTAAGGCGGATCGTTAAGGCCGAAAACGGCTCAAATACGCCGTTTCAGGACACGTCCGGGCCAAATGCCGCAGCGGCAAGCGCGGGCGCTACCTCTGCATGGCCGCGCGGACGGCGAACCGCCTCGGCAGTCCTTGATTCAGGTTGCGCCTCGACCACCCGCCAGGCGGAGGTGTCGGCCATCAGCGCGGACAGCACCGCGTGGTTGAGCTTGTGGCCCCCGCGCACGGTCTTGTAGGCCGCAAGCAAAGGCTGACCGGCCAGCGCCAGATCGCCGATCGCGTCGAGCACCTTGTGACGGACGAATTCGTCGGCGAAACGCAAACCTTCCGGATTGAGCACGCGGTCTTCGCTGATCACCAGCGTATTGTCGAACGACGCGCCGAGCGCGAAACCGGCGCTCCACAGCTTGGAGACGTCCTTCATGAAGCCGAAGGTGCGGGCGCGGGCGATTTCACGGCGGAAGCTGTTGGGCTCGATATCGAGCGCTAAGGCCTGCTTGCCGATCAACGGATGATCGAATTCGATTTCGGCTTCGACGCGGAAGCCATGCGCATAGGGCCGCAATTCGCCGAAGGCCTTGTCGGTGCTGACGCGAACCGGCTTGAGAACTTCGATGTAGCGGCGCGGCAGTGCGCGCGCGGTCAAACCGGCCTGATCGAGCGCATCGACGAAAGCGGCGGCGCTGCCATCCATGATCGGCACTTCCGGCCCATCGATTTCGACGACGACGTTATCGACATTGAGACCGCGCAGAGCAGCGAGCAGATGTTCGGCGGTCGAGCAGATCGGGCCCTTGGCGTCGCCCAGAACGGTGGCCAATTCGGTGGCAGTGACGGAGCGGACGTCGGCGCGCACTTCGCGCCCGGTCGTGCCGTCGGCGAAGACGCGGCGGAAA
>JAQSCR010000443.1 GCA_029945495.1 Pseudolabrys sp.
GGGACCGTATGTCTGCGCCTTGACACTGGCGGTGAAAATCAAGTTCACGAGGACAAACATAGAGAGCGCGCGCGTTGACGCGCTAAATTTTGAAAGCATGACAATTCCTCCACGAGTACGGATAAGAAACGCGACATTTTGATTGGCTTTACGCCAACATTCCTCGTTCAGCTGCCGCGAAATGGCCTAAAAAAGTTCGCGATCGGCGCGAATACCAGTCCTGCAATGAGGCCGAATGCGAAGCTTTCAATAGCGCCAATCAACATTCCAGGCGGGGTCCAAGCAAAGCCAGGGTAAAACTGCAGCCATGCTTGATGCAGCCCGCGATTGGGAACAACGATCGAAAGCGCAAGGCATGCGAGATAAAAGACAAAGAGAGACGTCCCCAAGCTGAAGCCAAATTGCAGCGGCCGAAGTGAGACAGGATGTTCGTTCATCGGGCTTCTCCACTTGTGGGTGTTTCTATTGACGATAGCCGCCAATGTGCGACGAGCCGAAGATATGCTGAAGTCGCGGGATAAAGGCGGGTACTTCGGCGACATATAACGTGTAAGCGTCACCGAACTCAGCAATCGCCTCCCGCTCCTCACTCTTGGCAAGTTTGGCGTACATAAACGTTAGTACCGGGAACATCGCGAGTGTCAGCAGCGTCGGCCACTGTAGGAGAAAGCCGAACATCACCAAGATAAAGCCGACATATTGCGGGTGACGGACGTAGCCATAGGGTCCAGCCGTCGCCAAAGTGCGCTTATGCTGGGCATCGTAGAGCACCTTCCAAGCCGCGGAAATCAAGATGAAACCGCCGACGATGAACGCGAAGCTCAAGATGTGGAACGGACCAAAGTGCGGGTTCGTCTTCCAACCGAACATCATCTCAAGCAGATGACCTGCATCATGCGAGAACCATTCCACGTTCGGATACCGGCTCTGCAGCCACCCCGACATAAAATAGATCGTCAGCGGAAAGCCATACATCTCGGCAAACAGCGCCACCAGAAAGGCACTGAACGCGCTGAATGATCGCCAATCTCGGGGCGTACGGGGTTTGAAGAAGCTATAGGCGAACAATATGAAGACGGCCGAGTTGACGATGACCAAGCTCCATAGCCCGTAAGCGGACATATCGGTGTTCATGGCGCATTCCTCTCGCGACTTGGCTGATTTTGTTCGGGGCTCGCACTATGACCGCCGTGGCCACCGTGTCCGTGATGCATGAATACGTGCATGAGCGGACAAGCGAGCAGCGGAAGCCACACTAGAATTCCTAGGGCGTGAGCGCGGTGCTCGGTGAATAGCAGCACGCCGATAATGACGAGAAATCCAAGCATCACGATTCCAGCCCGCGATGTTAGGAAGCCTCCTTGCGCTTGGCCCTCATGTTCCGAATGATCGTGCATCGACATTGATCTCTCCTATTCGACAAGTTGGCTGCCTCAGTTCAGACTTTAGTCTCTCTTTTCTCGGAGGCAGCAGCCAACGAACTAGAACCACCGCCTCCCCAGATCGTCGACTACACCTTGCAACGACTTTCAGTAGCCAAACCGCTCGCCGCCGCGTTGCTCAACGCGCGCCTGGTTGGGTTTGTCCTTGCATCATCTGCATCATCCCTTGCATGGCTTGCATCATTTGCATCATTGACTGCATCTGGCCCTGCATCATCGGGCAGGCCATTGCGGTGCCGCTACCCGGCATTTGGCTGGGCTGCATAGGCATGGGTTGCGCTTGCCCGGATTGCATCTGTTGTCCTGACTGCATTTGGCCGGGCTGCATTTGACCTTGCATCATCTGCATCATCCCCTGCATGCCTTGCATCATTTGCATCATCGCTTGCATCTGGCCCTGGACCATCGGACAGTTCATCGCGCCGCTCGCCATCTGGCCGGACTGCGTCGAAGCGTCGGGCGAAGTCGAAGGTTGAGTAGGCACCGACCCGGGCACGGCACCCAGGCGAACACCTAACTTATCAAGTGTTGCCTTGTCGGGTTCGCCGGTGACCGGAAGATGATGCTGGGTCTGGTATTTCTTGACGGCAGCGCGCGTATCGTCGTTCAGAACACCATCAACCTTCACCGCGATGTCCTGCTTGTTCAGCGCCTCCTGCAAGGCCGTAATGGCAGGTTCCGTCAATGTAACGGATGTCGCCGCGACTGGCGGAGCGGTCTGGGCGAATGCGACACGACTTGGCGAAGCACCGGCAACCAACATGGCGAGAGCAAAGGCGGTCGCGTTAAGTCTGAAGTCTTTCAGTGATTTCATCGTTTACTCCTTGTGAAGATTCGGATTCAGAGTGCCGTAGCGTTAAGTTCGAATATGGATGAGGCCGCCGGCGGCTACTCGGCGTGCGAATGCAACGACCGAGAGATCGCGGGGGTAAAACGGAGTGCCGCCGGGGACAGGGAATGAGTCAAAGCCCATTCGCCGTCCAAGGGCGGCTACTCACGCAAATGTTCGAGGGGGCCGGAAATCGGGCGGCAGTCTGGTGGCGTTGAGCCCACCCTGCCGAGGCAAACTGTGACGGATTGAGGCTGCAAAAACCAAGCCTACAATCGCGCCATTCATGACTGCCGAAACCGCGAAACAACACGCACTCGCGCAATCGGTACCCTGCGAATGAATTCCATCGCAGCACCGCCTGTGGTCCTGGGAGACGTATAGAACCACCGTTGGAGCAGACGCCGCAGACACAACGGCTAACGCCCGCTCGCTCTTCTGCACGATGCTGACTGAATTACTGAGTTTACTGTCGGTAGCGCACGCTTGCGCCGCCTCTGTCGTAAGCACCGTTGACATCGCAAGACCGACGACCAGCACAGCGGCTATGAGCACGCGCGGCAAGGCCCGCGTTACCCACGACTGCGTTGCTTCAACCCGCCAGAACATAGCGCGACACCTCATCTACATCGTAGAAAGAAAAAATAGATGACCCCGAGAGACATACCTTGATGCAGATCAATGTCGCTTCAAGATCGATTTTAGGGAGGAATATGACTGGTGTCTGAACTAAACGAACCACAGGCGGAAGATGGTTGCAGTGGTTCCAACTCTCCGAGCAGGTCGCGGGACAAGATCTTTCTATGTTCTGGCCTCCAGCCTCCGGGTTATCGCAAATACAGCCGCCGGGATGACAACCCACTGAAGCAATGGCGATAAGCCGATCTGCAAACCAAAGGCCGAGACAAGAGGCATCCTCTCGGAGTAAGCCCACGAGGCACGGATGGTAACATTTAACCATTCGCTGACAATCGTATAGCCGACTCCAAACACGATAGTTACGGCGGCAACTCGCCAGAAGTGACCTTGTGGCCAAGCCGGATTAGCGGCAGCGAAAGACGCAGCGACCAAGGTGCAGAGAGCGATCAGGAGATCGCCCGTCGTGCAATGAAAGACGGCAACTGCTTTGTTCCGAAATGGTTCCGTCCAGATCGTATAAAGCGGAAGCTGAAGGACTTCCCAAACAAAATGACCGATTGCGCTGCTACCAAGATATATTAGCAAGGCGCTGAGCCGGTTCGGTGAAACCACTGTCGGAGCGTCCTTTAGAGGGTGCAAGATGAGCTTGGTTAAAGTTACATACTTTTCGGACGTCTTGTGTATCTGGGCATACGCATCGCAAGCACGTCTTGACGCCGTCAGAAGCACGTTTGGCGACGCCGTTCGGATTGAACACCAGTTCTGTTCAATTTTTGGCGACACGGCCCGGAAGATCACATCTACTTGGAACGCCAAAGGCGGATATGATGCATTCAACAGCCATTTGCGACAAGTAGCGGCGCGTTTTCCACATATCCAAGTTCACTCGGAAGTCTGGTTGAAGATTCGCCCGCAACCTCGGCAAGCGCACACCTGTTCATGAAAGCTGTCCAGCACTGGGAGTCCGAGCTTCGAGTAGCCCCGTCCCCTTCCGCAGTGAGTATTTTCGATCAAGTCCTCTGGGCACTCCGATGTGCATTTTTTCGAGACTGCCGCGACATTGCACTCTGGGACGTCCAATGTGAGGTAGCCGGGGCCGTCGGCGTCGATATCGTCGCTATCGAAAGAATCATCCACAATGGAAGCGCATTCGCCAGTCTAACCGCGGATTATCAAGACGCTGACACATTGCGAATAGAAGGCAGCCCGAGCTTCGTATTGAATGACGGTCGACAAAAGCTTTATGGAAATATTGGATTCCGCCTGATCGGGTCGAACATTCAAGAACTCTTGCGGACGCCCCGTGAGGACGAAGCCAGCTGGTGTTAACCTCAACGAACGTGCGTATTATATCGACCCCAGCCCCCTTGATGCAGATCAAGGCGCACCTTACAATATAAGTTGCTATTCTCGTCGGTTGATTGACTACCTCCCGAGCAGGGCAGAATGACGCTACGTATCGGCCGGATCATTATTGCCATTCTTATCGGCCTGTCGGTCGCGACTCTGCCGGCAGCGGCTGGCTTTGCCGCCAACGTGCTGACTGCATCGAAAATGCCGGTATCAGCAGCAATGCCGGACTGCAACCATCACCACAATGACCCAGGCGGGCAAACGCAGAAAACCACTGACAATTGCGCGTCCATGGCGGCTTGCGCGCTCACTTGCTTTAATTTCACCGGCACAGTCCTCGCCGGCTTCGTTTATTTACCGCCTCGCAGTACCGCGTTAAAACCGCTTCGAACCAGCACGCACGTCTCGTCGCGACTGAGCAGTCCGCCCTTCCGACCTCCCCGTACCTGACGCCTCTCAAGCTGCATAGCAACACGTGAGCTGCAAGCTCATGTGAACGTTCGGCCGTCGCTCGATGACATCGAGTGCGTCGCCGAGAGAGCGCCATGAGGAGTTGGAAGCCATGAACAGGAACCTTTTGCTCGCCTCAATTTTTGCGGTCGCGATAAGTCTAACCAATACCGCCGCAATCGCCGCGGCTACGGACTATGTATTCGAACCGGTCGCAGCCGAATTGAAGAAGGGCGACGACGTCGTGATCGCCGTCCGCTTGCTGCATAAGGCAACCGGAAAGCCGGTGTCGGATGCTGTCATCGTGCGGACTCGCGTGGATATGGCACCCGAGAACATGCCGGACATGGCATCGCCGGTGTCGGCCGTGCCGGGCGGCGAGCCGGGCGTCTATGCCTTCAAGACCGACATGGCGATGGCGGGGCGCTACCTGCTGAGCTTGGCGGTCAAGGTGCAAGGCGAACCGGAGACTGTCGTCGGCAAGGTCATCTTCAAAGCGGTGAAGTGACGGCCATGACAAAAATCCGTACAGCCTTCATCGTCACGTTCGGCCTCTCGACGGCTGCTATCGCAAGCTACGGCTATATCTACCGCCCGACCACGTCAGCAACATTGCTGAGCGTTGCCCCGCAGGCGTCCGCAGCCGAACGGACGATCCTATACTATCGTGATCCGACTGGCGCTCCGGCCTGGTCGGCGACGCCGAAGGCCGACGCGCAAGGCCGCGCTTATGTGCCGGTCGATGACGACGCGGAACCGGGCTTCGATCCGCCCCGGCCAACGCTTGGGCCGCTGACGCTGCTAAAGGCCGCGCCCGCCGGGGAGCGGAAGATTCTCTTCTATCGCAATCCGATGGGTCTGCCCGACACCTCGCCGGTGCCCAAGAAAGACTCGATGGGGATGGACTACATCGCTGTCTACGACGGCGATGAGCAGCCGGGCGGAACCATCAAGGTGAGCCTTGATCGCATCCAACGCAGTGGCGTGCGCACCGAAGCGGCCCAAGCCCGCAACTTGGTTCGTACGCTGCGCGCCGTCGGCACTGTCGCAATTGACGAGCGCCTCGCGACCATCGTGACCATGCGATCGGACGGTTATGTAGAGGACCTATTCGTCAATACCACCGGCCAGCGCGTGCAGGCCGGGCAGCCGTTGTTTCGGGTCTATAGCCCCGACATACAGCAGGCACTCAGCGACATGCTCGTGACTAGAACTTGGGCCCAGCGCGCGACGGGGGAGTCGGTTTCGGGAAAATCGGCCGACGGGACCATGCAACGGTTGCGCAATCTCGGCTTATCTGAGGCCCGCATCCGTGAAATCAACGACAGCGGAAAAAATCCACGCACCATCGATTGGCTGGCGCCGGTCGGCGGTACCGTGATCGCCAAACGGATCATCAATGGCCAGAAAATCGTTGCGGGCGACGAGCTGTATCGCATTGTCGACCTGTCGAACCTCTGGGTGATCGCCGATGTTGCCGAAGGCTATCTCGCCGAGATCAAACCTGGAATGCGGGCGACGGTGACGTTTCGCGCCTATCGCAACGAGCCGGTCGAGGGCACAGTCACCTTTATCTATCCCGACGTGAGACCGGAAACGCGCACTGGCCGCGTGCGGATCGAGGTTGCCAACCCCGACGGGCGGCTGAAGCCGGACATGTACGCCGACGTGGCATTTCAGGTCGAATCCGGTCGCTCAGCCGTCACTGCGGTCCCCACCAGCGCCATCATCGATACCGGGACGAAGCAGATCGTGCTGGTGGCCAAAGGTGAAGGCCGCTTCGAGCCGCGCGTGGTCAAGCTCGGCCGCCGCGGCGACGGCGATGTCGAAATTGTCGAGGGCCTGCGCCAAGGCGAGGAAATCGTCAGCACCGCGACCTTCCTGATCGATGCCGAGAGCAACCTGCAGACGGCGCTCAAGACCTTCACCGAGCAGGGGCAGCCCAAATGATTGCCTCGGTTATCCGCTGGTCGGCTCGTAATCTGTTGTTAGTCGGGTTTGCTGGCGTCTTTCTGACGCTGGCTGGCCTGTACGCGGTGTCGCGCGTCCCGCTCGATGCCATTCCCGATCTGTCCGACGTCCAGGTCATCGTCTACACCGAGTATCCGGGCCAGGCGCCGCAGGTGGTCGAGGACCAGGTCACCTATCCGTTGACGACGGCCATGCTGAGCGTACCGAAATCGCGGGTGGTACGTGGATTTTCGTTTTTCGGCGTGTCATTCGTCTACGTGATCTTCGAGGACGGCACCGACCTGTATTGGGCACGTTCGCGCGTGCTGGAATATCTCAACGCCGCGGCGCGCCGGCTGCCGGCAGGCGTGGCGCCAACGCTGGGGCCGGACGCCACCGGCGTCGGCTGGGTTTACCAATATGTCGTGCGAGGCGCACAGAAGAGCCTGGCGGAACTGCGTAGCACTCAGGACTGGTACATCCGTTACGGTCTCGCCAAGGCCGAAGGTGTAGCCGAAGTCGCTAGCGTCGGCGGCTTCGTCAAGCAATACAGCGTCGTGATCGACCCGCGCCGGCTGCAGTCGCTCGGCATTTCCCTATCGAAGGTTCGCGATTCGTTGCGCGCGAGCAATATCGACGTCGGCGGCCGCACCATCGAGCTGGCCGAAACCGAATTCGTGGTGCGTGGACGGGGCTACATCAAGACGATCGCCGATCTCGAGCAAGTCGTGGTCAAAAGCGACCGCGGCGTGCCGGTTTTGCTGCGCGACGTGGCGCGCATCGAATTGGCGCCGGACGAACGCCGCGGCATCACCGAATTGAACGGCGAAGGCGAAGCCGTCACCGGCATCGTGCTGCAACGCTTCGGCGAGAATGCGCTTTCCGTCATCAAAAACGTCAAGGAAAGGCTTACGGAAATCGCGCCCAGCCTGCCGCAGGGCGTCACGCTCGACGCGGTCTATGATCGCTCCGACCTGATCTATCGCGCCATCGACACGCTCAAGCGTACCCTGGTCGAGGAAAGCATCATCGTCGCCATTGTCTGCGTGGTTTTTCTCTTGCACGTCCGCAGCGCGCTGGTCGCGATCGTCACACTGCCGCTCGGTGTCCTGATCGCATATCTGTGCATGTATCTGCTGGGTCTCAGTTCCAACATCATGAGTCTCGGCGGCATTGCCATTGCCATCGGCGCCATGGTCGACGCAGCCATCGTGATGATCGAGAATGCGCACAAGCATCTGGAGCGCGCACCGCCAGGCAAGCCTAGAAGCGAAGTTCTGATCGAAGCGGCCGCCGAGGTTGGACCGGCCCTATTTTTCAGTCTTCTGGTCATTACCGTGTCGTTCCTGCCTATCTTTGCCCTGGAGGCGCAGGAAGGCCGGATGTTCAAACCGCTCGCATACACCAAGACCTTCTCGATGGCGGCGGCGGCGTTGCTGTCGGTGACGCTGGTGCCGGCGCTGATGCTGTTGTTCGTACGCGGGCGCATCATGCCCGAGCAACGCAATCCCGTGAACCGCGCGCTAATCTGGGTCTATCGGCCCGTGATCCGCACGGCACTGCGCTTCAAAACCGCAACCATCGTCATTGCGCTGATCGTTCTGGCCGCCAGCCTGTGGCCGGCCTCCCGGCTCGGTAGCGAGTTCATGCCCAACCTCAACGAGGGCACCCTGCTCTATATGCCGACCACGCTGCCGGGCCTGTCGGTGACCAAGGCGGCAGAACTGCTGCAAACCCAAAACAAGATCATCAAGACGTTCCCCGAGGTCGTATCGGTATGGGGCAAGGCCGGACGCGCGACTACCGCCACCGATCCGGCGCCGACCGAGATGTTCGAGACCGTGATCAACCTGAAGCCCGAAGCCGAATGGCGCCCCGGCATGACCACCGAGAAGCTGATCGCGGAACTCGACAAAGCGCTGCAGTTTCCCGGCGTTTCCAATGCCTGGACGATGCCGATCAAAGCGCGCACCGATATGCTTGCCACCGGCATTCGCACGCCGGTCGGCGTGAAGGTCTACGGCACCGATCTCACAGAGATGGAGCATGTCGCCCGCGAGATCGAGGCGGCGGTGCGCACAGTGCCGGGCACTACCTCAGCCTTCGCTGAACGCATCAACGGCGGCTACTACCTCAATATTGATCCTAATCGCGCTCAGCTCGCGCGCTACGGCTTGATGATTACCGACGTGCAGGACGTGATCGCCTCCGCGCTAGGCGCCGAGGCCGTCACGACAACGGTCGAGGGCCGCGAGCGCTACACGGTGAGCATCCGCTATCCGCGTGAACTGCGCAGCGACCCGCAGGCAATCGCCTCACAGGTGCTGATCCCGTTGCCAAATGGCGGCACGGTACCGCTCGGCGAAGTGGCCAAGGTCGAACTGGCCAAAGGCCCGTCCACCATCCGAACCGAAAACGCGCAACTCGCCGCCTATATCTATGTCGATCTGCGCGATCGCGATATCGGCTCCTATGTGGCCGATGCCCAAAAGGCGGTAGCGGCGAAGGTCAAGTTCCCGCCGGGCTACTATGTCACCTGGAGCGGCCAGTTCGAGTACATGGAGCGGGCCAAGGCGCGGCTCAAGGTCGTTGTGCCGATTACGATCCTGATCATCTTCCTGCTGCTGTATCTGAATTTCCGGCGCGTAACCGAGACCTTGATCGTCATGCTGTCGGTTCCGTTCGCGCTTGCCGGCGGCCTTTGGCTAATGTGGTGGCTCGGATTCAACCTTTCGGTCGCGGTCGCCGTCGGCTTCATCGCGCTCGCCGGAGTTGCCGCGGAAACCGGCGTGGTGATGCTGATCTATCTCGACCACGCGCTCACGGCGCTGCAAACGCAGCGCGCCGCAGAAGGCCGCCCATTCACGCATGACGACCTCTATGCCGCTATCATGTCCGGCGCCGTCGAACGCGTGCGGCCCAAGATGATGACGGTTGCCGCCATTATGGCGGGACTGCTGCCGATCCTGTGGAGCCACGGCACCGGCGCCGAGGTGATGCAGCGCATCGCGGTGCCGATGATCGGCGGCATGGTGTCGTCGACGGTGCTCACGCTGGTCGTCATTCCGGCGATCTACGCGGTTATTAAGGGCTTCGCGATCGGAACATCACATTTAGCCCCAACGTAGCAGTCTTAATGTTTCGACCTTACACCATCATTTTTAGTGTCCATTTCGGGTCAGAAGGCGACTCTCATGCCCGCTTAACAAGTTTGCGCTGCATACCATTTGCAGTAACATTCCAGCATGAACCGAAAAGCCATTTTCTACGCACTTATATCAGCCGCATTATTTGGTCTTTCTACACCGGCCGCTAAGCGCCTGCTCGGATTAGTTGACCCCATCATACTTGCTGGTCTTCTCTATTGCGGGGCAGGTATCGGCGTTTCCATTCTGCGGCGACTGATCCCAGCTATTCAGAGTTCGGCGTCGCGTGAGGTTTCACTTCGGCGAAAGGATTTTCCATGGCTGGCAGGGGCTATTGCCGCCGGGGGCATTGCCGGACCCATATTGCTGATGGCGGGCCTCGCTCGAACCGATGCAACATCAGCATCGCTATTTCTTACGTTAGAGAGCGCTGCCACAGCGCTGATGGCGTGGTTTGTCTTCCACGAGAATTTTGATCGGAGAATCGCGATAGGCATGGCCTGTCTCATCGCTGGATCTGCTCTGCTAGCTTGGTCTGGCACTCCGACCATGGCAGGCATAGTTGGCCCACTCTTGATCGTAGGCGCATGCGTTATGTGGGGCCTTGATAATAACCTCACCCGCAAAGTTTCTCTGTCCGATCCGTTACAAATTGTGGAACTAAAGGGACTTGTTGCTGGGCCAATTAATCTGGCTCTGGGCATTTGGGCTGGCGGGTCACTGCCTGGGATATCTTCCTCGCTTATCGGAATAGGTGTCGGCTTTGTTGGCTACGGCCTAAGCCTTGTTCTGTTCGTGACCGCGTTGCGCCATCTCGGCACCGCGCGAACGAGCGCCTACTTCGCCACCGCGCCGTTTCTCGGAGCAATCGCGGCGATCATCACGCTCAGCGAACCGGTTACGGCTCAGCTATTGGCGGCAGGTGCAATCATGGGCATTGGAGTTTGGCTGCATCTGACAGAGCGGCACGAGCACGAACACATACATGAGCCGATGGCGCATTCACATCCACACGTGCACGATAGGCATCATCAGCACGAGCACAGCGGATCAGAACCTCCCGGGGAATCCCATACCCATTTCCATGAACACGAACAGATTAAACATACTCATCCCCACGTACCCGATATGCACCACGTACATCGGCATTGAAATAAGGATCGCGCCGGAGCTCCCGTATCTTTTCTTGTAATGCCCGCCGTCAAAAGCGGACATGCGGCGGTACGAAAAGCAGGTCTGCTACGGGCCAAAAGCAGACATCATCAACGGCCTAGCCCGCCGGAGCATTTCCCACTGAGGGCCTGCCCGCCGTGAGCGTTTCCATATGCATCGAGAGATTCCGGGGCGTAGCAGGTTTTGGATCGCGTTGAACCATGGAACCCCACCCGGGTGGCCCGACAAGGACCCCGTCTCGCACGATGATGCGCCCACGAACAATCGTATGAATCGGCCGTCCCGCGACAGGGTACCGATGCCACGGCGTGTACTTGTGCCGTGAGTGCAGCTCGCATTGATCGATGGCGCCGCGATAGCTCATATCGACGACCGCGATGTCGGCGTCGGAGTCGATCGCTAGCGTTCCTTTGCGCGGATAAAGGTCCCATGCCTTTGCGGGGTTCGCGGCAGACCAGCGGACGTAGTCGCTGATGCTCATACGGCCGCGATTCACTTCAGAAAGCATGAGCGGCATCTGGGTCTCGACACCCGGAATGCCACGCGCGCAGTCCCAAATTGTAAATCGGCTTAGGGGTCAAGTTGCTGTAGCTAACGGCACTAACGCTTTGAAGGCCATCGAAAAAGACCTGTCGGGCTGGGGTCACGATCGGCGCCGATTGTGACCCCCAGCCCGACTTTGATTCTGCTATTCGCCACAAGGAATTGCTGCGGTTAGTTCAAGGGGCCTAGTTCGGCGCCGATTTACAGGCGGACCGTTATGAGCGGCCTTCCCCGCCTGGGAAAACCAATTAAATCCGTTGTTTTCCGTCGCGTTCGACCACGTTTGTTCACATCCGTTCACGGAGTTTCTGTGGTCAACCTGTGGTCCTGAAACCCTGTGGCCAGGTTGACCTTAACAAGGGTTCATTTTTGCGCGTATGCAGCTTGGGAAGCTAGGTGGTTTCTAGGAATATCAATGGGATAGCTGCAAAACCGCGCATTAAGTGCCCCTGATCGCTCTATAGATTACGTCGGGACAGCAAAACCGACGTCTTCCTTACCGCCAGTCACTGACGTCGGCTGGTTTCCGCCAACGCCTTCAATTCGTGGCCAAAACCGTTCCGCATGAGGCATTCGTATTCGACTAGCGTCATTGCGGGGAAATTTGCAGAGGACTCTATTTCCTTACGCAAACTTCTGATTTCTCCGCTAAGGCTATGAACGGTTGCAGCCGAAATTCCGAGAGCGTTTCCAACCGCGATCTCGGCCTCGCTTGAGGCACCCTTCAAACCCCGCGCTTTAGCGGCTTCATGCTCGCCTCTGTAGAGTGCCTCGACATAATGCGGCCACCACGGCAGCTCTTTGAACGCCTTTCTGCGGTCATCGGACGACGCACTGTTATCTACGACCACAGCGAAGGCACCGAACTTCGAGACGATTAATTCGTCGAGGCGTTGATGTGGCCTTACCACCGGGCGCCCTCTGCCAACGAGCCTAGCCATCCGACTTCGGGCAGCCTTGTTCACGCCGAGTGATTGAAGGTGTGCAACATCACTCTTCTTCCAATCGCGGCGTCGACGATAGGCGGCCAAAAGCAATCCGCGGTTATATCGGCGCTCAGCACTTTCGATCCATTTGTAAAATGCGATAGCTACAAGCCCTACAACGGCGATCTTCGTAAAGTCTGGGCGCTCCCATAATTGCGCCGACTCTGTATGCGATAATTTGCCCATCTTCACCTCTCTAACGCTGCCCTGTCATCGCTGACACTGCTCGCCTCCTTGGATGATTTCACGATAAATAAAGTCCCTGCGTACCGTTTGTTACGGGCATTGCGTCTCGGATTCATTTTATTTCACTTCGCCAGCGCTTAACGAACGCCTCCAGTTCCCGGGCATAATAGTCAACGATTTCGTTGATTTGGCGCATATTTTCCGGATCATTGTTAGCCAGACCTGACGAAGCAAACGACTTCCATTGGCTTAGTGCGTGATCAAGTCGGCGAGATATATAACCGGGCACGTTATGCCGAACAGATCGGAGACTTTGAGGATAGATCCCAGTCACCACATAGGGCCTTCGAACACTGTCGCCGTAAACCTCGCGCTGTGAAGACCATACCGCTCCGGCCAGCGGCTTTCCGTAATGTTTGTCCATTAGTTTGGCAAACACCTCGCTTGCTTCGGCTTCGGTCACGGGGAATAACGTGCCGATATATGCGCGCGCGTTTCCGTACATGTAGTTAGATGCGAGCCTGTGCCATGAGGCGCACGCATTATTGATTATTATCGGCGAACCATGATCGGCAATCGACTTTGGCAGAGAAATGAAATTGTGATCGTACATCTTTAACGCTGCCGACCCTCTAACGCGCTCAATGTCTTCTTTCTTGATTGGCTTGAGTTCGTCCTTTAAATTTGATCGCGTCTTCGCCATGAAGTCGAGAACAGCCTTCCCTACATACAGCTTCGCTTTTTCTGTTGGGTCGCGCCAATCTACACCATCAAGCGATGCGAAGCTCATAAACTGCGTAACGCCGATGCGGCCTGGATCACCTGACGCAGCTAACCCAATTGCGATATCAACCACGAATGTTCGGTCGATCCCCTCTGAGTCTTTAAACTCGTACGTCCACTGATAGCCGGACACGTCGCCACAATGCGTAGCGAAAATCAAAAGGTCATACGGAAACAGCTCAACCATGTCTGTAACGTTGCGAACGGTTGCGTTTGACCCTTCATAAACCCTTGCAAATATTCCCCGTGACGGCAAAGCCTTTACAGCCGCCTGAATATCGGGGGCTTTGGTCGTACTTGGATCAACGAGTACAGCGACGCTCACCCCCCTCGTCTTAGGTTGCTCAGCAATAAATCCGTTTAGAGCCGCAAGACCCAAGTCCGGATGATTAAATAGGTGCGTGGATGGCAGCTCTGGAAACCCGAAACCATATGGCATGCCGCCGGTGATGAACGTGATTGAGCCATTCGCAGGTATCGGAATTTCAGAGCATCTTTTCCGAAGGGCGCTCTTTAATTCGTCAAGAATTTCCGTTGGCGCCGCGCGGCGCTGCTCATAAACATTGTAGAACTGCTCAAGTATCTCATCTGCCTTGTCACGCGCCGACGAAGGCACGAGATGAAGCCCAGCGCGCATTGCAAAGGCATAGTTTGCGGCGATAACCTGAGATAGGTCATCCTCATCCTCGCAAACTACAAGGTGCTCCGATTTAGCAGCCACATTTTCATCAGGAGACTTCTCGGCAGAGAACGCGATGGCGCTGCGGTGTCAAATCGCATCCAACTCCGACCCCTTTTCGCGTCCAATTCCGACCCCCTCA
>JAQSCR010000444.1 GCA_029945495.1 Pseudolabrys sp.
GCATGTTCGGCGGCAGGATGTGGGTGGCGATGGACCCGCCGACCGAGGATCAGGCGCCGCAGGTCGGCACCATCGCCATCCGCAATTTCAACATCCGCGGCGAGGCGGCGCTCGACCGCGTCGTCGCGGGATCCGGCGGCGTGGCCGGCCGCGGCGTGGACTTTTCCGAGCTGAGCGCGGGCTTCACCCGGTTTCCCGGACGCATGGCAGTGCGCGACGGCATCGTGCGCGGTCCGCAGGTCGGCGCGACGGTCGAGGGCCAGGTCGATTATGCCCAGAACGACGTGCACCTGCGCGGCACTTTCGTGCCGTTCTACGGGCTGAACAACATGTTCGGCCTCGGCCAAATTCCGATCGTCGGCCTGTTCCTCGGCGGCAGCAATGAGGGCCTCGTCGGCATCACCTACGAAGCGGTCGGGCCGCCGAGCGCGCCGCGCATTTCGGTCAATCCGGTCAGCGCGATCGCTCCCGGCCTGTTGCGCAAGTTCATTCCGTCGCCGGGAAGTTTCGATCCGGGCTTCGTGCCGCCGCAGCGATAGTTTTTATCCCTCCCCTGAAAGGGGAGGGTCGGCCGCCGAAGGCGGACGGGGTGGGGTGATGTCAAAAGCCAACGCAGACCACACCCGGCTCGCTTGCGCTCGCCACCCTCCCTGAAGACGGGGAGGGATAAGAAGAATCACACCGGCTTGATCAGCACGTGCTTCTTCTTGCCGAGCGAAAGCTTGATGGCGCCGTCGACAGTTAGATCCTTGGCGGTCAGCATCATCTTCTCGTCGGTTACGTTCGCGTCGTTGACCTTGAGGCCGCCGGCCTTGATCTGTCGGCGGGCGTCGCCATTCGACGACACCAGCGACGTGAGTTCGGCAAACGCATTGAGCACGCCGATGCCTTGCTCGAGCGTGGCACGCGCCACTTCGACGGTCGGCAGCGATTGCGCGAAGGTGCCTTCCTCGAAGGTCTTGCGCGCGGTGCCGGCAGATTCATCGGCCGCGGCGCGGCCGTGCACCAGAGCGGTCGCTTCGGTAGCAAGCACCTTCTTGGCCTCGTTGATCTCGGCGCCCTGCAGCGCGGCGAGCTTGGCGATTTCGCCGAGCGGCAGCGTGGTGAACAGCTTGAGGAAGCGGGCGACATCGCCGTCCTCGGTGTTGCGCCAGTATTGCCAGTAGTCGTAAGGCGAGACCATGTCGGCATTGAGCCAGACGGCGCCGGCGGCGGTCTTGCCCATCTTGGCGCCCGATGACGTCGTCAGCAGCGGCGCGGTCAGCGCAAACATCTGCGCGCCGCTCATGCGGCGGCCGAGATCGATGCCCGAGACGATGTTGCCCCATTGGTCGGAGCCGCCCATCTGCACGGTGCAGCCATAGAGCTTGTTCAGTTCGACGAAGTCGTAAGCCTGCAGCACCATGTAATTGAATTCGAGGAACGACAGTTCGTGCTGGCGCTCGAGCCGCATCTTGACCGAGTCGAAGGCCAGCATTCTGTTCACAGAGAAATGCTTGCCGACGTCGCGCAGGAAATCGATGTAGTTGAGCTTGTTCAGCCAGTCGGCGTTGTTGGCCATAATAGCGTTAGACTTGTCGGCGTTGCCGCCGGCACCCTCGAACTTGAGGAATTTAGAAAAGATCGCGCGAATGCCGACCAGGTTGTTGTTGATGTCGTCCTCGGTCAGAATCCGGCGGCTCTCGTCCTTGCCGGAGGGATCGCCGACCCGGGTGGTGCCGCCGCCCATCAGCGCGATCGGCCGGTGGCCGGTCTGCTGCAGCCAATAGAGCATCATGATAGGCAGCAGCGAGCCGACATGCAGCGACGCGGCGGTGCAGTCGAAGCCGATATAGGCGGTGAGGGTGCCCTCGACCGCGCGGGCGTCGAGAACGTCCGGCTCCGAGACCTGGTGGATAAAGCCGCGCTCGCTGAGAATGTTAAGAAAATCGGATTTATAGGTACTCATGGATGAATTCTCGGATTAGCTCTCGCGACGCGGGCCTGTTCGTCTGTTCGTGGCGGGTGGTGTAACAGGTCCGGGACCGGATTCAACCGGCCGGGCGGTTAACCGAAGGGGCGGCGTTTTGGGAGTAGTTAGGGCTATTGGGCTGATGAGCGGGACCTCGCTCGATGGCGTCGATGTGGCGCTGATCGAGACCGATGGCGTCAAGATCGCCGCTTTCGGCCCGGTCGGTTACCGGCCTTATTCCGACGCGGAGCGGGCGCTGCTGCGCCAGGCGCTGGCGGAGGGGGCCTCGCTGACCGACCGCGCCGCGCGGCCCGGCGTCCTGGCCGAAGCAGAGGCGTTCGTGACCCGCGTCCATGCCGAGGCGGTCGAAGCCTTTCTCGCGGCCGAGAATATCGCCAAAGCGGACATCACGATCGTCGGCTTCCATGGCCAGACCGTGTTGCACCGGCCGCAAGACCGGCTGACCGTGCAGATCGGCGACGGCGCGGCGCTGGCGCGCCAGCTCGGCATGACGGTCGCCTATGATTTTCGGGCAGCGGACGTTGCTGCCGGGGGACAAGGGGCACCGCTTGTGCCTGTGTTCCATCAGGCTTTGGCGCGCGATCTTGCCAGGGCGCATCCGATCGCCGTGTTGAATATCGGCGGCGTCGCCAATGTCACTTTCGTCGATGGCGGCGATCCGGTCGCCTGCGACACCGGGCCGGGCAATGCCTTGATCGACGACTTCATGCGCGCGCGCACCGGCGCGCCGCTCGACCGCGACGGCGACCAGGCCGCGCGCGGCACAGTCGACGAGGATTTTGTCGCGCGCGTGCTGGCGCATGAATTTTTCGTCCGACCGTGCCCGAAGTCGCTCGATCGCAATGCGTTTGCCTCCGCCAATATCGGTCTGCCCGATTTCACCGTCGCCGATGGCGCGGCGACGTTGTCGGCGCTGACCGCGGCGTCGGTGGCGCGGGTGGTCAAGCACCTGCCGGAGCCGCCACGCTCGTGGATCGTCGCCGGCGGCGGCGCGCGCAATCCGACGATGATGAAGATGCTGGCGCAGCGGCTGGCGCCGGCGACTGTGCAGACCGCCGACGCGGTCGGCTGGTCGTCGCAATCGATCGAGGCGCAGGCCTTCGCTTATCTCGCCGTGCGCACGCAGGCCGGCTTGCCGATCACGTTCCCCGGCACGACCGGCGTCAAGCAGCCGATGACCGGCGGGGTGGTTATCCGGCCCTGATAACTGGCGGTCGGGCTTAATTTGTCTTGCCGGAACCTTCCAGCAATTCAGTCATGGCGCGGACCGCCACGCGGTAACCGTTGGCTCCTAAGCCGGCAATGACGGCCGTCGCCACTTTCGACACCAGCGAGTTATGATACAGGCTCTCGCGCCGGTGGATGTTGGAAATGTGCAGCTCGATGATCGGCCCGGGAAACATTTTCAGCGCGTCGAACAGCGCCAGCGACGTGAAGGTATAGGCCGCCGGATTGATGATGATACCGCTGCCTTCGTCGATGGCTTCGTGAACCCATTCGATGAGCTGGGTTTCGCTGTTGGTCTGGCGAAACTCGATAGCGAGGTCCTTGGCTTCGTTCTTGGCTTCGTCGCGACAGAACGCCTCGACTTCGGCAAGCGTGGTCTTCCCGTAAATTTCAGGTTCGCGCTTGCCCAGGCGGTTCAGGTTGGGGCCGTTCAAGACGTAGATCTTCTTGTTCATGTGCTTTGTTCAGCCTTTGTAGCCCAGCGATTTCGGCAGCCACAGCACCGTGTCCGGCACGGTGGCGATAACGGCCAGTACGATCAGCGCCGCGACAATGAAGGGCGCGGCTTCGCGCACGATAGCGCCCAAGGGCTGCTTGGTCATGTTGGCGACGACGAAAAGCAGCAACCCGTAAGGCGGCGTCACCAGGCCGATCATGATGTTGACCACGACCACCACGCCGAAATGAACGAGATCGATGCCGAGCGCCTTCGCTGTCGGGATGAAAATCGGCACGACGACCAGAAGGATCGTGGTGCCTTCCAAAAGGCAGCCGAGCACGAGCAGAATAAGATTGACCAGCAGCATGAAGCCGCCGGCCGAGAGATCGAAGGTGCCGATAAAGCGGGCGAGCCCGTTGGGAATGTTCTCAACCGTTACCACGTAATTGAAGACAAGCGCGCCGGCGATCAGCATGCCGATCGAGGTCGTTGCCTTGCTGCTGCTCAATAGCGCGTCGTACAACTGCTTCCAGCTTACCGAACGATAAAGGACGGTCGAGGCGAATAGCGCATAGAACGCCGCCGCCGCGGCGCCTTCGGTCGGCGTCATGACGCCGCCATAGATGCCGAACAGCAAAATGACCGGAAGCAACAGGGCCGGTATAGCATTGATCGTAATTTTCGGCACTTCGCGCAACGGAATGGGCGGCTCGACCGGGTAGTTGCGGCGGCGAGCGAGAATGGAGTTCATTACCATGAATGAGACGCCGAGGAGGACGCCGGGCACGACACCGCCAAGGAACAGGTATCCGATCGAAGTATCCGACACCAGCGCGTACACCACCATTGGAATCGATGGCGGGATGATCGGGCCGATAATGGCGGCCGCGGCGGTGATGGCGGCGGCATAGGCGACCGGGTAGCGGCCGTCCTTTGCCATCATGCCGATGATGATGCGGCCGATGCCGACGGCATCGGCGATGGCCGACCCCGACATTCCGGCGAAGATCATGTTGGCGACGACGTTGACGTGTCCCAATCCGCCGCGGAAGCGGCCCACCAGAACCAGGCAGAAGTTCAGCAGCCGGTCGGTGAGACTGCCGATGTTCATCAGGTCGGCGGCGAGGATAAACAACGGGATCGCCAGCAATATATAGCTGTTGAACAGGCCGTTGAGAATCTGCTCGGCGGCGGTGCCGAGATCGAGCCCGGACAGCAGCAGATAGAAGATCGAAGCAACGACCATCGAATGGCCGATAGGCAGGCCAAGAGCGCCGAGGGCCACGATCGTGATGATGCACAACGCGAAAGGGGTGACTGTCATGGTCAGTCGCTGAGCGTAGCGGGGTCGGTCTCCGGCGATTTTTCGCCGTGAAACGCACGATAGACCAGCCAGCAATAGCGGCCAATACAGGCAACCGAAAAGATGATGAAGACCGAATACATCCAGTTGATCGGCACGTGCAGGTAGGCGGACCGTTCGACTTTCATGAAGCTGACGTATCGGTAGGCCGCTGGCAATGAGACGGCATACATGGCAATCAACGCCGCTCCGGTAATGACCGTGAAGATGCGGCGGGTCGTCTCGGAGAGGTTCGTATAGAAAATGTCGAAGCGAATCTCTTCCGCCTCGCCGAGAACGAATGCGGCGCCCCACAGCACGATCCACAGCCACGTCGTGATAATGACTTCCTCCGACCAGCCGAGCGGCATGTTGAGGACGTAACGGCAAAATATCTGAATGATGAAAACCGCGAACATCACCGACATCAAGGCGACGGAAATATTTTCGGCGCGTCGCCGCAGCCATAGCGCGATCGATGTCAGTCGCAAAAGCATGTTGCTGCGCTTGCCGGTTCGAGGTCGCAGAAAGCGGGGATAGGCGGCCGGTTGCTTGCGGCAACCGGCTTTACTTTACTGGGCGCAATAGCGGTGCGCGCCCGGTCGGCTACTTGATGGCGTTGATGGCTTCGATCGCGCCCTTCGGCCATTCGCTGCCGTATTTGTCGAGATACCGCTTCTGGGCGAAGGTGCGGAAAGCGTTCTGGTCCGGCTCATAGACCTTTCTGCCTTCCTTCTTGAAGTACTCGATTGCCTGCTTGGCCTGTTCGTCGTACTCGGCCGCGCTGGCGTCGAAAATCTTGTCGGCCTGCGCGCGCACCTTTTCTTGCTGCGCCGGCTTGAGCGCGGCCCAGCTCTTCTTCGAGAACGTCAGCATGTCGTAGCCGAGCACGTGACTGGTCAGCACGAACTGGGTGGTCACTTCGTCGAACTTCATGGTCTTGGCCGACACCAGCGGATTGTCCTGTCCATCGACAGTACCGGTCTGCAAGGCGGTGTAAAGTTCGGCAAAGGCGACCGGCGTTGGATTGGCGCCAATCGACTCGCCGAGGAACTGCCAGTATTCGCCAGGCGGCATGCGCAACTTGATGCCGGCCATGTCGGCGGGCGTGGTGATCTTCTTGTCCGGCTTCAGGTTGACCTGACGCGCGCCGAAATAGACCGGGCGGATCACCTCGATGCCGAGCTGGTCGCGCGCCATCTTGATGAAGTCTTGGCCGACAGCGCTCTTGAACGTCTTCTTGAGGTGGTCGTAGTCGCGGAACAGATAAGCGGATGTCATCAGCGACCAGGCCGGTATCTGCTTGGAGATATCGGCCGGCGCCAGATCGCACGTTTCAAGATTTTCGCGCTGCAGGGCGACCAGTTCGGTGCCTTGTTTGAACAGCGTGTTGCTCCAGTGCGGCTCCATATCGAAGTCGTCCTTCATCGCCTCGGCGAAGGCTTTGAAGGCTTTGCCGCGCAGGTCGTTCTCCGGGAACGCACAGCTGAATTTGAATTTTGGCTTGGCTTGCGCCTGGGCCGATCCGGTAGCCGCGATGGCGAGCATTGAAGCGCCGCCGGCCATGACGGTCCGGCGGCTGAAAACTGACCGCATATGAATCCTCCCTTGAGCGCTTCGCAGGTGAGGCGCGAAGTCGGTCTTATTTTATTGTCTCTTGTGAAATTCAAATCAATAGGTGAAATGAAAATCATCATATGATTTTGTATTTCTTTGATGTTACAATACCTGATATATGACGCAAGATCAGACGGCGGAGAATTTCGGCAGGTCGTCTGATGATCGGCCGATCCTAGGATGAGGTCCAAAATGCTCGCCGACGCTCAGCCGACCGGGACCATCGGAGAGACGGCGTATGCGCGCATACGCTCAGACATCATTTTTGGCCGTCTGCTGCCCGGCCAGAAACTCAAGCTCGACCAGCTGAAAGAAAGCTATTCCGTCAGCGTCAGTACGCTGCGCGAAATCCTCAACCGGCTGTCGTCGGAACGGCTGGTGCTGGCGGAAGGACAGCGCGGTTTCGAGGTCTCGCCGGTCTCTCGCAAGAACCTCAAGGAGATCGCTGCGCTGCGCCAATTGCTCGAAAGTCATGCCATCGAGCAGTCGTTCGCGAGCGGGGATGTGGAATGGGAGGGGCATGTTGTCGCCGCTCACCACAAACTGTTCTCCATGGAACAGCGGATGAAAGCCGGCGACCGTAACGAAACCGAACTATGGAAGCGCTACGATTGGCAGTTCCACCAAGCGCTGATTTCGGCCTGCGGCTCGCATGCCTTGATGGACGCGCATGCCGGCGTATTCGACCGGTATCTTCGCTATCAAATGCTGGCCATGAGCTATCGCGGCGATATCGCGATCGACGAGCACCGCATGCTGCTCGATTGCGCGTTGAAGCGCGATGCGGCGACCGCTTGCAAAGTCTTGACGGCGCACGTCAACGGTGGCGTGGAGCACGCCCTAGCGGCGAAAACGATTTAGCGACGCTCATCGTGCCGCTGCAGCCATGCCCGTGTGATGCGGCCGGCCATCCGGCCGCGCTCGATTGGCGGCAGATGCGCATAGGCGCGGCACGGTGCTTCCAGGCCCACCGGCGCGTCGTCCGGCATGGCATCGAGGAAGGCATCGAGATCGAGTTCGCCATCGCCGGGATAGAGGCGGCCGAGGCGCGCTTCGTCGCGCAGACCGTCCGGCGGCGGAAGTGCAGCCGGCGCATCACACAAATGCACGTAGGACACGATTGAAGAATCGAGCTTGCCGAGCGTCGACAAATCCTGCCCCGACCGGCTCACATGCAGCGCGTCCACCAGCAGGCGGAGATTGGGCTGCGCCACCTGGCGCATGATCCGCACGGCGTCTTCGAGGCTGCGGACTTTCGTAAACGGCATGAATTCGAAGGCAATCTCCAGGCCATACGATTTCGCGTCGAGCGCGAGGCGGGACAGATTGGCGCACGAGCGCGCCTCGTCCGGATCGTTGCCGGCGACGAGCACCTGACGGGCGCCCAGTTCGGCGCCGGTCGCAAGCGCCGGCTCCAGCGCGGATGGATCGGTATCGGCGGAAAGCCAAATGGCTTCGACGAGGCCGATCGAGACGCCGGTCGACGCCATCAGCGCTTTCAAGTCGCGCTGAAGCTGCGGTTGTCCGATGACGTCGACGACGTCGGCGGCGGCCATCGGCCGCACGATGCGCAAGCCCACTTTTTCGAAGCCACCGGCGGCAGCCGCCTGGATCAGCTCCAGCGGCGTTGCCTCGATGATCGTCAGATGATCGAGCGACAAAGGGCGCATAAATGACCAGCCCATATCCCGTGAAGGCATCGGACAGTCCGACGCTGTAGTCTCGCGCGGGACGACAGTTGCGTCGTTACGCCGCCGGCTTGCGCTCAGTCTTCAGCCGCTTGTCGAGATACTGCTCGATCGAGGCGAGCAGCACATCGACCTTACCGTCGAAGAAGTGGTTGGCGCCGGGCACGACCTTCTGCTCGATGACGATGCCCTTCTGGGTCTTGAGCTTCTCGACCAGCGTGTTGACGTCCTTGGGCGGCACCACCGCGTCCTTGTCGCCATGGATGATCAGGCCGGACGACGGGCAGGGCGCCAGGAACGAGAAGTCGTAGAGGTTGGCCGGCGGGCAGATCGAGATGAAGCCTTCGATCTCGGGCCGGCGCATCAGCAACTGCATGCCGATCCAGGCGCCGAACGAGAAGCCGGCGATCCAGCAGCTCTTGGCTTCCGGATTGATAGTCTGCGCCCAGTCGAGGGCTGCGGCCGCGTCCGATAATTCGCCGGTGCCGTGGTCGAACGAGCCCTGCGAGCGGCCGACGCCGCGGAAGTTGAAGCGCAGCGCCGAGAAGCCCCGGTTCACGAAGGCGTAATAGAGCTGATAGATGATCTGATGGTTCATCGTCCCGCCGAACTGCGGGTGCGGGTGCAGCACGATGGCGATCGGCGCATTCTTCTGGCGTGCCGGGTGATAGCGGCCTTCGATCCGGCCCGCGGGACCCGTGAACTCAAACTTGGCTCGCCGCGATTGTCGCAATCGCGGCCCGGGATGTCGCGCGCGTCGCCGAGCGGAAGGCGGAAGCGCTAGTTTAGAACTATTCTAATTATAGGATTTCCGCTGTTCACCGCCGCAACAATGGCTATAAGTTGCCTGGCAGATGCGGGCTTCTACCACAGTCGGTAGGGCAAAAAGCAAGCTTTTTGAAGGGCCCCAGGACGGGCGGAAGCCCAAACGGTACCAAGATACTGACCGAATCCATGAACGAGCGAGCCTATTTCGATTGGAATGCGACTGCGCCGCTGCGGGCGGAAGGCCGCGAGGCCATGGTGGCCGCGCTCAGCCTTCCCGGCAACGCCTCGTCGGTGCATTCGGAAGGCCGCGCCGCGCGCAAGCTGATCGAAGCGGCGCGCGCGCAGGTGGCCGCTTTGGTCGGCACCGAGCCCAAGAACGTCACCTTCACCTCGGGTGCGACAGAAGCCAATATGCTGGCGCTGACGCCGGCGCTGGAATCGGGCGGCCGCAAGGAACCGCGCGACCGACTGTTGGTCTCAAGCATCGAGCATCCCTCGGTGAGCTGTGGCGGCCGCTTTGCCGCTAGCCAGATCGAACAATTGCCGGTCGATAGTAACGGCGTCGTCGACCTCGATGCCTTGAAAGCGGCGCTGGCCAAAGCCGAACGCCCGCTGGTGTCGGTCATGCTCGCCAATAACGAAACCGGCGTGATCCAGCCGATCCGCGAAATCACAGCCATCGTCCATGCCGCCAACGGCATCCTGCATGTCGATGCGGTGCAGGGCGCCGGCCGCATCGATTGCGACATCACGGCGCTCGGCGCCGATCTCCTCAGCCTGTCCGCGCATAAGCTTGGCGGGCCGCAAGGCGCCGGCGCGCTGGTGCGCCACTCTAGCGTTGTTGGCGGCATCCAAATCGCCGAACCGCTGATTCGTGGCGGCGGCCAGGAGCGCTGGCTTCGCGCCGGCACCGAAAACGTCGCCGCCATTTCCGGCTTTGGCGCGGCGGCGGAAGCGGCAAACGACGCAAGGCAGGCGGACGCTATCCGCATGGCGGCACTGCGCGACCGGTTCGAGGCGGCACTCAAGGTGCACACGCCCGCCACTGTGGTGTTCGGCGCCACGGCCGAGCGGCTGCCCAATACCTCTCTGTTCGCGGCTCCCGGCCTGAAGGCGGAAACGGCGATAATCTCTTTCGATCTCAACGGGGTAGCCGTGTCGTCCGGCTCCGCCTGTTCGTCCGGCAAGGTGCAGATCTCGACCGTGCTGACGGCGATGGGCGTGGAACCCGAACTGGCGCGCGGCGCGGTGCGCGTCAGCCTCGGCTGGACCACGACCGAGGCCGATATCGACCTGCTGCTAAATGCTTGGATGCGTGTGGCTTCGTCATTACTTAAGAGAGACCAGCGCGCCGCTTGAAACCACTTTCAAAGGGACGATCGCAACGAAAGTAGCGAACCGACCATAACCGACTAATCCAACCCGCGGTCCTTGAAACCGTGAGCGGAGGGAAGAATGCCGGCCGTACAAGAGACCGTCGATCGGGTCCGACAGATCGACGTTGACCAATACAAATATGGCTTCGTCACCGACGTCGAATCCGAGAAGGCCCCGATCGGCCTGTCGGAGGACACCGTCCGCTATATTTCGGACAAGAAGAACGAGCCGGCCTGGATGCTGGAATGGCGGCTGGAAGCGTTCCGCCGCTGGCTGACCATGCGCGAGCCGACCTGGGCGCGCGTCGATTATCCCAAGATCGACTACCAGAACGCCTATTACTATTCGGCGCCGAAGAAGAAAAAGGAACTGGCTTCGCTCGACGAGGTCGATCCGGAAATTCTGGCGACCTATGCCAAGCTCGGCATTCCGCTGCGCGAGCAGGAGCTACTTGCCGGTGTAGTTCGTCCTGAAGGCGAGCGCCGCGTTGCGGTCGATGCCGTGTTCGACTCGGTGTCGGTGGCCACCACCTTCAAGGAAGAGCTCAAGCGCGCCGGCGTGATCTTCATGCCGATGTCGGAAGCGATCCGCGAGCATCCCGATCTGGTGAAGAAGTATCTCGGCTCGGTGGTGCCGACCACGGACAATTTCTTCGCCACGCTGAACTCGGCGGTGTTCTCCGACGGCTCGTTCGTCTACGTGCCGCCGGGCGTGCGCTGCCCGATGGAGCTGTCGACCTACTTTCGCATCAATGAGGCCAATACCGGCCAGTTCGAGCGCACGCTCATCATCGCCGACAAGGGCGCCTACGTCAGCTATCTCGAAGGCTGCACCGCGCCGATGCGCGACGAGAACCAGTTGCACGCCGCCGTGGTCGAGCTGGTGGCGCATGACGACGCCGAGATCAAATACTCGACGGTGCAGAACTGGTATCCCGGCGACGCCGACGGCAAGGGCGGCATCTTCAACTTCGTCACCAAGCGCGGCGACTGCCGCGGCGCGCGCTCGAAAATCTCCTGGACCCAGGTCGAGACCGGCTCGGCGATCACCTGGAAATATCCAAGCTGCATCCTGCGCGGCGATCATTCACGCGGCGAGTTCTACTCGATCGCAATTTCGAATGGCCGCCAGCAGGTCGACAGCGGCACCAAGATGATCCATCTCGGCAAGAACACGACGAGCCGTATCATCTCCAAGGGAATCTCGGCCGGAAAGTCGAACAACACCTATCGCGGGCTGGTCACCGCGCATCGCAAGGCGACCAACGCGCGCAACTTCACCAATTGCGACTCGCTGCTGATCGGCGATCAATGCGGCGCGCATACTGTGCCGTATATCGAGGCGAAGAATTCGTCGGCGGTGTTCGAGCACGAAGCGTCAACCTCGAAAATCTCCGAGGACATGCTGTTCTACTGCCGCCAGCGCGGCATGTCGGCGGAAGAGGCGACCGCGCTCGTGGTCAACGGTTTCGTCAAGGATGTGTTGCAGCAACTGCCGATGGAATTCGCGGTCGAGGCGCAGAAGCTCATTTCGATCTCGCTTGAAGGGAGCGTCGGATGAGTGCGGAACGGCAGAAGTTCAAAGGCGCGGCGCAGGCCTGTCTCGGTCAAGACAGACCGGTGGGCGATCTGACGGAATGCGTGTCGATGCATTTTCCCGATGTCGAGGTATTCCGCGAAAACGATGACCTTGTGATCAAGGGCGGCCATCGGTTTCTGGTCGTGCGGCGCGCCGGCCCCGACAAGTTCCGCGTGTCCGAAAATGTATCGGTGCCCTCGACCAACGTGGTCGACGCCGGCGGCGGCGCGGTACGCACACTCGACGAGTTGGTCGACGAAATTGCCGCGTTGGCGAAATAGTTAGGATTGAGAAATGTTGCTTGAGATCAAGAATCTGCATGTCGAGGTCGAGGACAAGGAGATCCTCAACGGCCTGACGCTGTCGGTTGAGAAGGGCCAGGTCGCCGCCATCATGGGCCCGAACGGCTCCGGCAAGTCGACGCTGGCCTATGTGCTGGCCGGCAAGGACAACTACAACGTCACCGAAGGCGACATCCTGCTCGACGGCGAAAGCATTCTCGGCATGGCGCCGGACGAGCGCGCCGCCAAAGGCGTGTTCCTGGCGTTCCAGTATCCGGTCGAAGTGCCGGGCGTCGCCACCATGACCTTTCTGCGCACCGCACTCAACGCGCAGCGCAAGCTGCGCGGCGAGCCGGAATACTCGACGCCCGATTTTCTTAAACTGGTGCGGGAAACCTCGGCCAAGCTCGGCGTCAGCCAGGAGCATCTGCGCCGCGCCGTCAATGTCGGCTTTTCCGGCGGCGAGAAGAAGCGCAACGAGATTCTGCAGATGGCGATTTTGCAGCCGCGCCTCGCCGTGCTCGACGAGACCGACTCCGGGCTCGATATCGACGCGCTCAAGACCGTGTCGGAAGGCGTCAACCGGCTGCGTTCGCCGGATCGCTCGATGATCGTCATCACGCATTACCAGCGGCTGCTCGATTATATCGTGCCCGATGTCGTGCATGTGCTGGCCAAGGGCCGCGTGGTGAAGTCCGGCGGCAAGGAACTGGCGCTTGAGCTGGAAGCCAAGGGCTATGCGCAATTTACCGACGAGGCAGCTTAAGTAATGAACGCCGACCTCCGCGCCATCAAGACACCGGCCGAGCAGGCGCTCACGAGCGCCTATGAAGGCGCACGCGCGGCGTTGCCGGGGAAGGGCGCGGTTGCCGCGTTGCGCGACGAGGCGTTCAAGCGCTTCGACGCCGCCGGCCTGCCGCATCGCCGCGTCGAGGATTGGAAGTACACCGACCTGCGCGCGCTGATGCGCGATGCCTTTCCGCTCGCCGCGCCGCCGGATGCGGCCGCCAAGGCGCGCGGCAAGGACGCCGGGAAAGTTTTTGCCGGCATCGATTGCCGCAAGCTGGTTTTCGTCGACGGCGCTTTCGTGTCGGAGTTGTCCGATTTGACGCCCGAGGCGGGCCTGAGCGTCGGCTCGATGGCCGAGGCGCTGACGAAAGGCGACGCGCTGGTGGCGGCCCATGTCGGCAAGGTGTTTGCGACCGATGACGCGGCAGTGGCCCTCAACACCGCTTTGATGGGCGATGGCGCGGTGATCCATGTTGCCGCCGGCACGGTGCTGAAGCGGCCGATCCAACTGGTATTCGCGGCCGGCAGCGAGACGCCGAGCTCAAGCTTCATCCGCTCGCTGATCGTGGTGGAGAAGGGCGCGCAGGCGGTGATCGCCGAAAGCCATGAGGGCGGCGGTAGCCAAGTCAATTGCGCGCTTGAACTGGTGATCGGCGACGAAGCGCAGGTCGATTATTTCAAGGCGACGCGGACGCGCGGCCTGCATGTCGCGAGCCTTCTGGCGACAGTCGGCGCGCGCGTGCATTTCAATACGTTCGCGCTCAACAGCAACGCCGCGCTGGTGCGCAACCAGAGCTTCGTCCGCTTTGCCGGCGCGGGCAGCACCGGGGCCTTGCGCGGCGTCAATCTGCTGCGCGGCAAGGAGCACGTCGACACCACGATGCTGATCGAGCACGCCGCCGACCATTGCGCCAGTCGCGAGCAGTTCAAGTCGGTGCTCGACGACCAGAGCCATAACGTTTTCCAGGGCAAGATCGTGGTCAAGCCGCACGCCCAGAAGACCGATACCAAGATGATGACGCGGGCGCTGCTGCTGTCCGACGAGGCCGAGGCCGACAACAAGCCGGAGCTGGAAATCTTCGCCGACGACGTCGTCTGCGGCCACGGTGCCACTGCCGGGGCGCTCGATCCGAACCTGAAGTTCTATCTGATGTCGCGTGGCATCGACGACCAGCAGGCCGAGGCGCTGCTGATC
>JAQSCR010000445.1:0-12645 GCA_029945495.1 Pseudolabrys sp.
TAGAATCGCAAGGCGCGCCTTGGCGGTCTCTCCAAGCGGCGCCTTGTACAGCAGCAAACACGTCGAGTGCCCGGCGCCGCGGCCGACGCGGCCACGCAACTGATGCAATTGCGCCAGACCGAAACGCTCGGCGTGCTCGATCACCATGATGGTGGCTTCCGGCACGTCGACGCCGACTTCGATCACCGTGGTGGCGACCAAAAGCTGGGATTGCCCGGATGAGAAGCGCGCCATGGCGGCGTCCTTCTCGGCGCCTTTCATCTTGCCATGGATCAGATCGACCTTGGCGCCGAAACGCTGGCGCAGGTCCTCGTAACGCGCTTCGGCGGCGGCAAGATCGATCTTCTCGGATTCCTCGACCAGCGGGCAGACCCAATAGGCGCGCTTGCCTTCCTCGAGCGCGCGGCCGACCGCGTCCTCGACTTCGGTGACGCGCGATAGCGGAATGGTGCGGGTGTCGATCGGCTGGCGGCCGGCCGGCTTCTCGCGCAGTTCGGACACATCCATGTCGCCGAAATAGGTCAGCACCAATGTGCGCGGGATCGGCGTTGCAGTCAGCACCAGCACGTCGACGGCTTCGCCCTTGTTCGTTAGCGCCAGGCGCTGATGCACGCCGAAGCGGTGCTGCTCGTCGACGATGGCCAGCGCCAGATCGTGAAAGGCGACGTCCTCCTGGAACAGCGCGTGGGTGCCGATCAAGAGATCGATGTCGCCGAGCACCAGCCGGTCGAGGATCGTGTCGCGTTCGCCGCCGCGTTCGCGGCCGGTGAGGATGGCGACGCGAATGCCGGCGGCTTCCGCCAGCGGCGCGATGGTTGCCAGATGCTGCCGCGCCAGGATTTCGGTCGGCGCCATGAAGGCGGCCTGCCGGCCGGCCTCGATCACCGACGCCGCCGCGATCAGCGCCACCACGGTCTTGCCGGAGCCGACATCGCCTTGCAGCAGCCGCAGCATGCGTTGCGGCAAAGCCAGATCGTTGACGATGTCGTTGACCGCGAGTTGCTGCGAATGGGTGAGCGAGTAGGGCAGCGCCTTCATCACCCGCGCGCGTAAAAGGCCCTCGCTGGCCGAACCGCGGCCGGCCTGGCGGCGCATATGCGCGCGCACGAGCGCCAACGCCAATTGGCCGGCCATCAGCTCGTCGAAGGCGAGCCTGGTCCAGGCCAGGCTTTCCGGCGCCACGTCATGTGGTTCTGCAGGCCGATGCAACTGCTGCAATGCCTCGACGAAGCCGGGAAAGCGCTCGCGCGACAGCCAGGCCGGGTCCTGCCATTCGGGTATTTCGGGCAGGCGGGCGACCGCGCCATCCATGGCCTTGCGCAGAACGCCGAGGCCTAAACCTTCGGTGAGCGGATAGACCGGCTCCACCAATGGCAAGTCGGCAAAGCCCTTCTCGTCGACGACGCGGTCGGGATGCACCATCTGCAGCATGCCGTCGTAGAATTCGGCGGTGCCGGAAACGTAACGCATCTCGCCGACCGGCAAGAGCTTCTCCAGATAGTCCTTGCGGGCATGGAAGAAGGTCAGCGTCAGCGTGCCCGTGTCGTCACTGGTGAGGATGCGATAGGGCGCGCGCGGCCGGTTCGGCGGCGGCGGGCGGTGTTCCTCGACCAGGACCTGCACGGTGATGATCTGGCCGGGCAGCACCTCGTTGAGCTTCGGCCGGGCACGCCGGTCGATGGTGCCGGACGGCATATGCAGCAGCAGGTCGATGACGCGCGGCTGTTCCCGGCCGAGCAGTTTGCCATAGAGCACCTCCAGCTTCGGCCCGACGCCGGGCAGGCTGGTCAGCGAGGCGAACAGGGGATTGAGTGAAAGCGGACGCATGGCGCTCATGCTGGCTTGCGCGCTCCTGCGGCGCAATGCGGCTTTGCACAGGCAGGCGCTGACATCCCCATCTAACCGCTCTATATAGGCCGCTCCCGGCCCCGTCCGGGTTTTTGGCGTTGGAGAGACGTTTTGAGCGGCACGACAGTATCGAGCGAAGGGCTGGACCCGCGCCGGCGCAAGCTCAAGTTCCGGCTCTGGCATCGCGGCATCCGCGAAATGGACTTGGTGCTGGGCGGCTTTGCCGACGCCGAGTTGTCGCGGCTGGCTGACGCCAACCTCGCCGAGGTCGAAGGCTGGCTGGATATTCCCGACCAGCAGATGTTTGCCTGGGTGAATGGCTCCGAGGTGCCGCCGCCCGAGATCGACACAGCGATGTTCCGCAAATTGCGCAGCTTCCATAAGCGACCGGATAAGTGAACTGATGGCGAAATCTCCGGCCGATAATTTACGTCCCGGCAAAGCGCTGACTTTGTCGCAGGTTGCCGATGGCGCCGAAGGCCTGGTGCTGGCCGATCTGGCCCGGGCGGTTGCGGCGCGGCCCAACGCGCCGGCGATTTCGCTTTGCGTGATCTGCCGCGACGGCCAGCGCATGGCGGCGCTGGCGCGGGCGTTGTCGTTCTTCGGTCCCGACATTCAGACGCTGGAATTCCCGGCCTGGGATTGCCTGCCTTACGATCGCGTGTCGCCGAACGCGAGCGTGATCGTGCAGCGCATGACCACTTTGTCGCGGCTGGCGCGGGTCAAGGGCCGCGACAGACCGTCGGTGCTGCTGACGACCGTCAACGCGCTGTCGCAGCGGGTGCCGGCGCGGGAATTTACCGCGACGCATGCGCTGTCGGTCGCGCCCGGCAATGTGCTCGGCATGGCCGGCGTGGTGAACTGGCTGGAGCTCAACGGCTTCATGCGCGCCTCGACGGTGCGCGAGCCCGGCGACTACGCGGTGCGCGGCGGCATCCTCGATCTGTTTCCGCCCGGTCTCGACATGCCGGTGCGTTTCGATTTCTTCGGCGACTCGCTGGAGACCATCCGCACCTTCGATCCGCAGACCCAGCGCAGCGAGACGCCGCTCGGCCAGCTCGATTTGGTGCCGGTGGCGGAATTCCAGCTCATCACCGAGACCATCCGCCGTTTCCGCACCAGCTATGTCGCGCAATTCGGCGCCGCTTCGCCGGACGATCTCTTGTACGAGGCAGTGAGCGAGGGACGCCGGCATCCCGGCATGGAGCATTGGCTGCCGCTGTTCCACGACAAGCTCGAGACCTTGTTCGACTATCTGCCGGGCACGCCGCTCGCGCTCGAAGCATTGGCCGACGACGCCGTGCATGAGCGGTTCACCCAGATCAGCGACTATCACGACGCGCGCCAGGAAGCGCTCAAGGACGGCGTCACGCCGGCCTACAAGCCGTTGCCGCCGGACCGGCTCTATTTGTCGGAAACCGAATGGAAGGCGCGGCTCGATAGCGCGGCGCTGGCACGGCTGACGCCGTTCGACGTGCCGGCGGCCAGTGACGTCATCGATATCGGCGCTCGCCCCGGCCACAATTTCGTCGCTGAGCGCGCCGAGCCGGGCGCCAACGTGTTCGAGGCGTTGAGCAAGCATGTGATGGCGTTGCAGGCGCAAGGCAAGCGCGTCGCCATCGCGCTGTGGAGCGACGGCGCGCGCGAGCGCATGGCGCATGTGCTGGCCGATCACAAACTGCACAACTTGAACAACACCGCGTCGTGGCCGCAGGCGAATGCCATTCCGAAACACGCGGTGGCTTTGGTCGTGCTCGGCATCGAGTCCGGTTTCGAGACTGACGGCGCGGCGATTATCAGCGAACAGGATATTCTCGGCGATCGGTTGGTGCGGCCGCGCCGCGCGCAACGCCGCGCCGACAATTTCATTCAGGAGGCGACCAGTCTCGCCGCCGGCGATCTGGTCGTGCATGTCGATCACGGCATCGGCCGTTTCGTTGGCCTGCAGGCAATCACCGCCGCCGGCGCGCCGCACGATTGCCTGGAAATCCATTACGCCGACGCCGCCAAGCTGTTTTTACCGGTCGAGAACGTCGACCTGCTGTCGCGTTATGGCTCGGAGCAGGCCGGCGTCGAGCTCGACCGGCTCGGCAGCGGCAACTGGCAAGCTCGCAAAGCCAGAATGAAGAGCCGCATCCGCGAGATCGCCGGCGAGCTGATCAAGATCGCGGCCGAGCGGCAATTGCGTGAAGCGCCCAAGCTGACGATCGGCCCCGGCGCCTATGACGAGTTCTGCGCCGGCTTCCCCTATGAGGAAACCGAGGACCAGCTCACCGCGATCGACGCCACGCTCAAGGATCTCGCCTCCGGCCGGCCGATGGATCGTCTCGTCTGCGGCGACGTCGGTTTCGGCAAGACCGAGATCGCGCTGCGCGCCACGTTCGATGCCGCGATGAACGGCAAGCAGGTCGCCGTCGTGGTGCCGACCACGTTGCTGGCGCGGCAACACGCCAAGAATTTCACCGAGCGCTTCAAGGGGTTTCCGGTCAATGTCGGACAATTGTCGCGGCTGGTGCCGGCGGCGCAGCAGACCGCGACCAAGAACGGGCTGGCCGACGGCAGCGTCGATATCGTCATCGGCACCCATGCGCTCCTGGGCAAGGCGATCAAGTTCAAGGACCTTGGCCTCGTCGTCGTCGACGAGGAGCAGCATTTCGGCGTCTCGCATAAGGAGCGGCTGAAAACGCTGCGCGCCGAGGTGCATGTGCTGACGCTGACCGCGACGCCGATCCCGCGCACGCTGCAGCTGGCGCTGACCGGCGTGCGTGATCTGTCGATCATCGCCTCGCCGCCGGTCGATCGCCTGGCGGTGCGCACCTTCATTTCGCCGTTCGATCCGCTGGTCGTGCGCGAGGCGCTGCTGCGCGAGAAATATCGCGGCGGCCAGGCCTTCTATGTCTGCCCGCGCATCGAGGACCTCGCCGGCGCCAAGGACTTCCTGGAAAAGAGCGTGCCGGAAGTCCGCGTCGTCGTCGCCCATGGCCAGATGCCGCCGACCGTGCTCGACGACATCATGACGGCGTTTTACGACGGCAAATACGACGTGCTGCTGTCGACCACCATCGTCGAATCCGGCCTCGATATTCCGTCCGCCAACACCCTGATCGTGCATCGCGCCGACATGTTCGGTCTGGCGCAGCTCTACCAGTTGCGCGGCCGCGTCGGCCGCTCGAAGCTGCGCGCCTATGCGCTGCTGACGCTGCCCGCCAACAAGCCGATCACGCCGCAGGCCGAGCGCCGGCTGAAGGTGCTGCAATCGCTCGATACGCTCGGCGCCGGCTTCCAGCTGGCGTCGCACGATCTCGACATTCGCGGCGCCGGCAATCTCTTGGGCGAGGAACAGTCCGGCCACATCAAGGAAGTCGGTTTTGAGTTATACCAGCAGATGCTGGAAGAGGCGGTCTTAAGCGCCAAGGCGGGCCTGAGCGAGCCGGTCGCCGATCGCTGGTCGCCGCAGATCACCATCGGCACGCCGATTCTCATCCCGGAGGATTACGTCGGCGATCTGTCGGTGCGGCTGGCGCTGTATCGCCGCCTCGCCGACATCGAGCAAGATCGCGACGTCGAGAGCTTCGCCGCCGAGATGGTCGACCGCTTCGGTCCGCTGCCCAGCGAAGTCGAGTACCTGCTGCAGATCGTCGCGCTCAAGTCGCTGTGCCGCCGCGCCAATGTCGAGAAGCTCGAGGCCGGACCGAAGGGCGTCGTGCTGTCGTTCCGCGACAACAATTTCGCCAATCCGGACGGACTGTTCGCCTTCATCCGCGAGCAGGGCGCCGATGCGCGCGTGCGCAACGAGAAGTCGGGGCAGAAACTCGTCTTCCTCGACGATTGGGAGAAGCCGGAAGAACGCCTCAAGGGCGCAACAGCCATCGTGCGCCGCCTGGCTTCGATCGCCGAGCAGGCCAAGGCGGCGTGACCGTCACCCTGAGGTGCGAGCGACCCTCGGTCGCGAGCCTCGAAGGGCGACGGCCCACATGTTGCAACGACGGGGCCGCGCATCCTTCGAGGCTCGCGCAATCCGCGCTCGCACCTCAGGATGACGGAGCTAACTAACGTGCGTGTGGAAATCTATTCTGCAGCGTCCGCTTCGCCGCTGGCGATGCGCTCGATGGCTTGCGCCAAATATTCCGGCGGCTGCGCGCCCGACACCGCGAATTTGCCGGCGAAAATGAAACAGGGCACGCCTTCAATGCCGGCGTTCTTCGCCTCTTGCGCTTCCTGCTCGATCGCCTCGACGTCCTGATCGCTGGCAAGCGCGGTGGTGATGTCCTCGCGATCAAGCCCGACATCGACGGCGGCGTCGATGAGAACCGAGCGGTTGGTGAGATCGCCGCCTTGGGTGAAATACAGATCCATCAGGCGCTGCTTCATGGCGGCCGCCTTGCCGATGCCGTCGGCCCAGCGGATCAGCCGGTGGCAGTCGAGCGTATTGGGCTGGCTCTTGATTTTGTCGGAGGCATAAACCAGGCCTTCCTCGGCCGCCGCCGTGGTGACGCGCTTGGCGATATCCTTGTAGCGCTCGGGCGAGCCGAACTTGGTAGTGAGATATTGCTCGCGCGAGATGCCTTCTCGCGGGATCCAGTCGTTGAGGAAATAGGGCCGGTAATGCACCTCGACGGCGATGCCGGGCTTGAGCGCCAGCGCCGCTTCCAGCCGGTGCTTGCCGATGAAACACCACGGGCAGACCACATCGGACACGACGTCGATACGGACGGGCTGGTTCTGGACTTCCGACATGGCGGCTGGCTCCTGTTCGGAGCTAACCTAGTATTCCGGCTATTCCGCCGCAACCATGCGGCTGCCCATGACCCGCTGCATCAGGCTGTCGAGGGTGTCGTCGTTTTTCTGCGACGCCAGCGTGACATTGGCGGTGATGCGGTCGGCTCCGCCGTTCGGCGCGGTCATCGCGGTCTTGATGGCGGCGGCGATGCGGCGGGCGACCCCATGGGCACTGCGTAGATCGGTCTGGGTGAATGCGATCAGGATGGCGCCGTCGTCGTCGCGGCAGGCAAAATCGATGTTGCGAATGAGCCGCGTCACCTGGCGTGCGCCGTCGAGGCGGGCGCGGGCATCCAGCGTGCCGTCGAACGAATAGCGCGCCACCGACAGCGCCTGGCTGCGGTCGGCGGCTTCCGCCACCGACTTGGTCAGTTCGCGCCAGAATGAATCGCGCGTCAGCAGGCCGGTATCCGGATCGAAGATCCCATCGGCCTCAAGCGATTTCAGCATGCGCTTGAGCCGCGACTCGAAGGCGCGCATGCGCACCAGCGGCACCATGCGCGCCACCAGCCGCGACGGATCGCCGCCAATGTGATCGATATTGGGCAACAGCGCGGCGATATCGGCCGGCGCCTCGCCAATCACGGCAATCGGAATTTCATGGAAGCGGCTGTCTTGCGCCAGCACGGTGAGGAAGGCCTCGACCATGCGCGGCGAGAAACCGTCGCCGATGACGATGCCGTCGATGTCGCGCTCGTTGAGATGCTTGGCGGCGCTCTCGACGCTGAGCGCGCCAACCATCTTGGCCTGCTCGCCCATCGCGACGCTCAGCGCGGGATAAAGCGGACCGCGCCCGGCGACCAACACCGTTGCGTCGTCGAGCGCGTCGCCGATCGGCAGCAAGGGCATCTTGCCGCCGTGTGAAGCGAATAATTCGATGCGGCGTAGCACCGTCGTATGAAGAGCGCGCACGCGCATCGCCGATTGCAGGCGCTTGATCAGGTGCGCGACCGGCATGCTGGCGTCGGCGGTCAAGGCGAGAGGAATGGCGGCGTCGTGTTCGTCGTCGGCGAGCGCAATGGTCGGCACGATCGGGCCGGCGACGGTTGCGATCTGCAGGCACAGCATGCGCGAGGAGGATTCGCTGACCGGCGGCCCCGGCTCGGCGATGATCACGGCGGACGGCTTGACCGAAACGAAAGCGGTCGGAGCGTCGGCCCATTTGGTTTCGACGATGGGAAAGGCGCCGGCTTCGCCGAGCGCTTCAACGAGGGCGGTCGCCGGGCTCTCGGCAACCACGATCAACGGACCTTGAAGCGACATGGGGCGCACGCGGGGTTACAAATTGCAGCCTGAACCCTAGCGCCGGCCTCTTAATACCGCGTCAACGACAATCGCCAATTCGTTGGTGGATTTACCGGCGGTCAGGCCGCTCTGGCGCCGCCGCGCCGGCGAAACGCGCCGGCGATCAGTGGATTGGCGCCGTTTGCCAGCAGAAATCCGCGCACCGCCGCGGTGTCGATGGCGCTGCCGGCCAATTGCTGGGCCATGATGCCGCCGGGCAGCGCCGTCACGGTGGCAGCCGGATCGACCATCGCCACCTGGGCCTCGATCTCGGCAGGGCGGAAGCGGTAGCCGCCAATGGCGGTGACGCCGCCGGGCGGGCCGGTCACGGTGAGGCTTTGCGATGCGGCATCGAGGCGGCAGGTGAAGCCGGTATCGACAAAGCCCGCCTCGTCCAGCGCGAGCTTGGCGCTGTGGCCGTATTCGGCGCCCGGCGGAAAGGCATGCGCCGGCACCATGGCGCCGCGCAGCGCCACCGTGCCGTGCTTGGTCCGCATGATTTCGATGACGTTGGCGCTTTGTGGCGTGCCGACGACGCCGAGCAGGATCGCAACCGGCAGGCCGTAGGCATCGCGTTGCGCCAGGATCAGACCGACTTCGCCGAAACTGGCGAGATCGACCAGAACTGACTCGCCACGCCAGCCGGGAGCCGCGGCCAGCTGTTCGGGCGAACGCCAGAGCGCGAGGACGGTGGTGTTGGCGCCGGCGAGAAAACCGGCGGCCGAAATCGCCGGCAACGCCGGTCCGGGCAAAACGATCATGCCGCCGCTATGCGCCTCGCATTGCGCGGCAAAAGCTGTCGGCGCAAAGCCGTGATGCAGCGACAGCGTGCCGCCTTCGAGCAGCCACGGCAGTAATGAAGCGGCAAGGCCGGCGAATGACGAGATCGGGATCGCCGACAGAATGTTGACGCTGCGCACGGCGCCGGCCTCGAGAAACACCGCGGAGCCACCGGCCATCAACTGCGTGTGACTGCGCGCGACGGAAACCTGCCCTTCGGTCATGACGTCGAAGGTGACGACCGCGACATGGTCGGCGGCGTTGCCGGCGCGGATCGAGCGCGGCACGATCGAGCCTTGCTCGGCGGCGAAGATATCGTCGAGCGGCACCACGCCGTCCGGCAGGTCGGAGCCGTAGGCGCAGATGAAGCGAATCGGGAACAGGTCGGCCGCCACCTGCACGGCGATGTCAGCATGCGCAATCGCGCCGACATGCGACGCCGTGATGATGACCTTGGCGCCGACATTGCTCAGCGCCGCCTTCAGATCGTGTTGACGCCACAGCAGCGGCAGCGGCACCGCGATCATGCCGGCGCGCAGCACGGCGAGCAAAGTGATCACGCTTTCGACCGTGTTGGGCAGTTGGATCGCCACCACCGTGTCGGCCTGCAGGCCGAGCCGGCACAATTTCGCCGCCAGCGCCGAGATGGCGCGGTCGGCCTGTGCATAAGTGAGCCGACGCGGTGCGCCGTCGGTGAAGGCTTCGCGGTTCGGCGGGTCGATCAGCGCCACCGTGTCGGCGGACTGCACGCCGGCGCGGCGAAACAGCTCGTCAAGCGTCGCGCCGCCGGGGCCTTTCGGCTGGGCCGTCTGGTCCTTGTCGCCTTGCAAAATCACCGGGCGTCCAATTCGATTAGGCCTTGTGCCACCAGGTCTCCGGCAAATAGCCGAAGAGCGAAGTCTTGCGAGGGTGCTCGATTCGCGTCCAGCGCGCCACCCACTGCTTCGGGGGGAAATAGAGCGGCACCACGTAAAAGCCCGACAGCAGCACGCGGTCGAGGGCGCGGGTGCCGGCGACGAAGTCAACCCGGCTGGTCGCCTTGAGCATCATCGCGATCATGGCGTCGACGGCTTTCGACTTGACGCCCATGTAGTTGCGGCTGCCGGGCTGGTCGGCGGCGGCCGAGCCCCAGTAGAACAGTTGCTCGTTGCCGGGCGACAGCGACTGCTCCCAGCGGTAGTCCATCATGTCGAAATCGAAATTGATGCGGCGGCGTTCAAACTGGGTGGCGTCGATCGAGCGCACCTGCGCGTCGATGCCGGCGCGCTTGAGGCTGCGCGCGAACACCAAAGCCACCCGCTCCTGGTCGCGCGTGGTGCAGAGGATTTCGAAATGGAATGGCTTGCCGCTGGCGCGGTGCACCAGTTGCGTGCCGTTGAGCCCGTAGCCGGCTTGCGCGAACAGATCGAAGGCGCGGCGCAAGGTGACGCGATCGCGTCCCGAGCCGTCGGTCACCGGCGGGGCCCATTGCCCTTGCATGATGTCGTCGCGCACAACGCCGGGATAAGGCGCCAGCAATTCCTTCTCGCGCGCATTCGCCGGCTCGCCATGCGCCGACAATTCGCAGCCGTCGAAATAGCTGGCGGTGCGCGCATAGAGGTCGAAGAAATAATTGTGGTTGATCCATTCGAAGTCGAATAGTTCGAGAATCGCTTCGCGCACGCGGATGTCGGCGAAGATCGGCCGTCGCGTGTTGAACACCAGACCCTGCATGCCTTTGGGCAGGCCGTAGGGCAGTTCCTCCTTGACGACATTGCCGTCGCGCAGCGCGGGAAAGTCGTAGGCCGTTTTCCAGCGGCCGGGATCGGTCTCGACGCGCACGTCGTAGAGACCCTTCTTGAACGCCTCGAAATGGGTGTTGCCGTCGCGATAGTAATCGAACTTGATGGTGTCGAAATTCCACAAGCCGCGATTGATCGGCAGGTCTCGGCCCCAGTAATTCGGATCGCGCGTGAAGGTGACGGTCTCGCCCGGCCGTACCGCGGTGACGCGATAGGGCCCGCTGCCGGTGAGCGGCTCGAACGTGGTGTCCTCGAACTTGGCGGCGTCGACGGCGTGCCTGGCCAGCACCGGCATCAGGCCGAGGATCAGCGGCAGCTCGCGGTCGTCCGCGCCGGTCAGATCGAAACGGACTGTGCGCGTATCGATCGCTTCGGCCTTGGCGACTTTGCTGTAATAGATGCCGAACAGCGGCCGGCCCTTGTCGCGCAGCAGGCCGAAGGAAAAAACCACATCATCGGCGGTGACTTTCTGCCCGTCGGCAAAGCGCGCCGCCGGATGGATCGTGAAGATCACATATGTGCGCGCCTCATCCGTCTCGACACTGTCGGCGAGCAGGCCGTACAGCGTGAACGGCTCGTCATAGCCGCGCGCCAGCAGGCTCTCGACCACATAGCTGCGAATATTGGCGGCGGGCAGGCCTTTGACGATGAACGGATTGAGGCTGTCGAATGTGCCGAGCACGCCTTGCGTCAGTTGCCCGCCTTTGGGGGCCGCCGCGTTGGCATAAGTCGGGCCGCCGAAACCGGCCGGCCAGGCCGGTTCGCCCTGCATGGCGATGGCGTGATGCGCCGCTGCCGCCTGCGCCTCGCTTCGGCCCAAGCCACAGGCCGCCAGTAGAGCACCGATCAAGACGGTGCGGCGCGACAACTGAAGCTGCGTTGCCCCCTGTAGCTGCGCCAGGCTGTCCAATAATGGTGTGAGCAATCGTTTGATGCGATTCGTCCCGGTTTTGTTTTAAGCCTTACCATAGCCATTTGGGCGTGGGGGCGCTGGCGGCCGTCCCGCACTTTCGTCGTATTCATGGCTTTATTGCTTGAGCATTATCGGTTATCAGGCTGCCAACGAATGTCACGCTCTCGCCGTATTTTCGCCGGAGAGAGCCGCACCGCCGTGTTGGCGCGGCCGTCTAGGCTGCCGACGGTTAATTACAAAGGACGAGTTGCAATGGATCATCGGATCGCACCGGCCCGGCCGCTCGGCCGCGCGCTGACCGCCGCAATGGCAGTTGCCGGCCTTATGGGCCTCGGCCTGCTGGCGGCGCCCTCCGCGCAGGCCCAGACGCCCCCGGCAGCGGCACCCGCTAAGCCCGCGGCTCCGGCCAAGAAGCCGGCCGCACCCGCCGCCAAGCCGGCGGAAGCCGCGCCCCCGGCGGCCGCTCCGGGCGCGCCGCAGGCCGCCGCCGACCAGCCGCAGCTGATGTATTCGCCATGGATGAAAATCTGCGGCAAAGGTCCCGACACCAATAACCAGCAGGTCTGCGTCATCACCAAGGACGGCCGCCTCGAAAACGGCATGCCGGTCGCCATCGTCCAGCTGTTCGAGCCGGAAGGCGGGCCGAAAGTCATGCGCGTCACCGTACCGCTCGGTATGCAGCTCGCACACGGCACCCGCATGATCATCGATCAGGGCCAGCCTGCGCAGGAGCCGTACAAGATCTGTTTCCCGGTCGGCTGCATGTCCGACTATGCGCTGACCGACGACATGATCGCCAAGATGAAGAAGGGCCAGATGCTCACCGTGCAGGCGATCAACATGCAGGGCACGCCGATCAGCCTGCCGCTGCCGCTCGCCGATTTCGCCAAGGCCTATGACGGCCCGGCGACCGATCCGAAGGTGTTCGAAGAGCAGCAGCGCAAGCTGCAGGAAGAACTGCAGAAGAAGGCCGAAGAAGCGCGCAAGAAGCTGGAAGCGCAGACCCCGGCGCCGGCGAAGTAACCCGGCCGTTCAGCCGGCTTTACAACCGAACAAGCAAAAGGCGCGGCTTCGGCCGCGCCTTTTTTATTGCGGCCCGACGCCCTTCGAGGCTCGTCCTTCGGACGAGCACCTCAGGGTGACGGATCGAAAGTCTAATTCAATTGGCTGTTGAGAGGCCGGTAGCCGCCGCTGTCGTCCCATTCGAACACTTCGTCGACCTGCGGATGTCGGATCGGCGCGCCGGACGTGTCGGCCAGA
>JAQSCR010000445.1:12655-14081 GCA_029945495.1 Pseudolabrys sp.
AGACATAGGCGATGTACTCGGTTTCGGCGTTTTCGGCGAAGAGGTGATAGAACGGCTGATCCTTGCTCGGCCGCGTTTCGGCCGGAATCGCCTCCCACCATTCTTCGGTGTTGTTGAACACCGGATCGATGTCGAAGATCACCCCGCGGAACGAGAATAGCCGGTGTTTGACCACTTGGCCGATCGTGAATTTTGCCGTGTGCATCTTGCCCATGGACCGACCAGTTAGTGGTTCATTGCGACATTGGCTAGTCTAAAAGACATAGGGAACCGCCTCATACGCCGTAACGCTGGCCCATCTCCGGGTCCTTGGCGGCGACGAGTTTGGCCAGGTCGATCAGCACCTTGGCCTGCTTCCAGGTGGCGTCATCCTGCATCTTGCCGTCGATCATGACGGCGCCGGCGCCGTCGGGCATGGCCTCGACGATCTTTTTGGCAAAGGCGACCTCGGCCGGATCGGGCGAATACACCTTTTTGGCGATGGCGATCTGCGACGGGTGCAGCGACCAGGCCCCCAGGCAACCCATCAGGAAGGCGTTGCGGAACTGGGCCTCGCAGGCGGCGGCGTCGGAGAAATCGCCGAACGGCCCGTAGAACGGCTTGATGCCGGCGGCGGCGCAGGCGTCGACCATGCGGCCGACCGTGTAGTGCCAGAGGTCCTGCTGATAGGCGGCGCGGGGGCCTTCACCGGCTGCGTCCGCCAACACCTTATATTCCGGATGACCGCCGCCGACGCGAGTCGTCTTCATCGCGCGCGACGCCGCCAGATCGGCCGGCCCTAGGCTCATGCCGTGCATGCGTGGGGAGGCCGAGGCGATGGCCTCGACATTATTGACGCCTTGCGCCGTCTCCAGAATGGCGTGGATCAAAATCGGCTTGGCGATCCTGTGGCGCGCCTCGAGCTGCGCCAGCAACTGGTCAAGGTAGTGGATGTCCCAGGGGCCGTCGACCTTGGGCAGCATGATGACATCCAGTTTTTGACCAATGGCGCCGACGATTTCGATGACGTCATCGAGCGCCCATGGCGAATTCAGCGCGTTGATGCGGGTCCATAAGCCTGTCGCGCCGAAATCGACCGTCTTGCCCATCTCGATGAAGCCCTTGCGGGCGGCCTCCTTGGCGTCGACGGGGATGGCGTCCTCCAGGTTGCCGAGGACGACATCGACCTGGCTGACCAACTCGGGCACCTTGGCGCGCATTTTTTCCACATGCGGCGGCACGAAATGGATCATGCGCTCCAGCCGGACCGGTAGATCGCGCATGGGGGCGGGCGCGCCGATGGCGAGCGGCTGGAAAAACTGGCGGGGCAGCTTCACGGGTTTAATCCCTTCCAAAAGGCAAGTCTGCCGTTTACAGGGATGCAAAGGCCGCGCCAAGTGGGCTATTCGCTCGCTTAAACGAGGCGCCGGCCGGAGGCTAGTGCGGC
>JAQSCR010000446.1:0-7340 GCA_029945495.1 Pseudolabrys sp.
TCGGTGCGCTCGCGCAAGGGAGTCAAGCGCAGCGGCACCACGTTGAGGCGGTAAAACAAATCCTCGCGGAACAGGCCCTGCTGGATCAATTGGCGCAGATCTTTGTTGGTGGCGGCGACGATGCGCACGTCGCTCTTGATCGGCGTGCGGCCGCCGACCGTGGTGTATTCGCCCTGCTGCAGCACGCGCAGCAGACGGGTCTGCGCTTCCATCGGCATGTCGCCGATTTCGTCGAGGAACAAAGTGCCGCCTTCGGCCTGCTCGAAACGGCCGGCCGAGCGCGTGTTGGCGCCGGTGAAGGCGCCCTTCTCGTGGCCGAACAATTCAGATTCAATCAGGTCGCGCGGGATCGCCGCCATGTTGATGGCGACGAAAGTGCCGGCGCGGCGCTTGCCGTAATCGTGCAGCGCCTTGGCGACCAGTTCCTTGCCGGTGCCGGATTCGCCCGAGATCATCACGGTCAGATCGGTCTGCATCAGCCGCGCCAGCACGCGGTAGATTTCCTGCATCGCCGGCGAGCGGCCGACCAGCGGAATGGAGTCGAACTCTTCCGGCTTGGCGGGGGCGGCGCGCGGCTCTTTCGGCTCCGACAAAGCGCGGCCGACGATGCCGATCAGCTCCTTGAGATCGAACGGCTTCGGCAGATATTCGTAGGCGCCGCGCTCGGATGCGCGAATGGCGGTCATGAACGTATTCTGCGCGCTCATGACGATGATCGGCAGATCGGGGCGCGCCTTGCGGATGCGCGGGATCAGGTCGAAGGCGTTCTCGTCCGGCATCACCACATCGGTGATGACCAGATCGCCGTCGCCCTGGCTGACCCAGCGCCACAAGGTCGCGGCGTTGCCGGTCGAGCGCACTTCATAGCCGGCGCGCGACAGAGCTTGATTAAGGACGGTGCGGATCGCGGCATCGTCGTCGGCGACAAGGATACTTCCCGTCGGCATCGGTTACCTCACGGGCTCTGGACGGACGGCGCATCGTCGATGACGCCGTCGCCGCTATAGATGGGCATCAGCACGCGGAAGGTGGTCCGCCGCGGCTGCGATTCACATTCGATAATTCCGCCGTGGTCGCCGACGATCTTGGCAACCAAAGCAAGGCCTAAGCCGCTGCCGGTCCGCTTGGTGGTGACAAAGGGATCGAACAGATGCGGCATGAGATCTTCCGGAACGCCGGGACCGTTGTCCTTGACGCAGAATTCGAGCGGCAATGAGACGCGCGCATTGGTGCCGGGCACGGCGAGACGCACGCCGGGACGGAACGCGGTGGTCAACTGGATTTCGCCGTCGGACGCGGTTTCGCCGATCGCTTCGGCGGCGTTCTTCACGAGATTGAGGAACACCTGAATGAGCTGGTCGCGATTGGCCAGCACCGGCGGCAGCGACGGGTCGTATTCCTCGGCGAATTTGATGTGGCGGGCAAAGCCGGTCTGCGCCAGCCGCTTCACGTGATCCAGCACGACATGGATGTTGACCGGCTCGCGCTCGACCGGGCGTTCGTCGGCGAACACTTCCATGCGGTCGACCAGCTTCACGATGCGGTCGGTCTCGTCGCAAATGAGCGTGGTGAGCTGACGGTCTTCGTCGCCGGCGGATTGTTCGAGCAGTTGCGCCGCACCTCTGATGCCGGACAGCGGGTTCTTGATTTCGTGCGCCAGCATAGCGGCAAGCGCAATCACCGAGCGCGCGGCGCCGCGATGGGTCAGCTGGCGGTCCATCTTGTCGGCGATGGTGCGTTCCTGCAGCATGACAATGACGTGGCCCTGATATTCCGGCAGCGGCGCGACATGCAGATCGACCAGCCGTTCGCCCGGATTGCGCGGCGTGGCGAGATCGACCTTGTATTCGTTGACGGCGGAGCCCGAGCGCCGCACCTGCTCGATCAAGGTCAAGAGCGGCGAGCCGAACGGCACCAGATCGCGCAGCATGTTCCGGCGCAGCATCGGGATCGACGCTTCGAAGAACGCCTCAGCGGCGACATTGGCGTCGGCGATTTTGCCGTCGCCGGCGATCATCAGCACCGGATGCGGCAGCGCATTCAGCATGGCGTCGGCCGACACGGTATCGAGCGTCGCCACGGTCTTCGGTGATACTTGCGCGCGGCTCATGCGGCGGCCCTCCAGCCGAAGGCGTCATAGGCGTCGGCCAGCAGCCGGCGTGCCTCGCGCGGCTCCTCGGCGGTCAGCACGCGGGCGCGATGGAGCTTCAGCAAGTCGCCGGACGCGCCGGCGCTGTGCGCTGCCGCATCGAGCGCCCAGGAGAGATGCTTGCGCGCATGCTTGCGGCCAATCTTGAGGCCGTGATGCGCCAGCATCTCGTCGTACATCGTATCGATGAGTTCAAGCTGTTCGCGCAACGGCGGCGCGGCTTCGCGCGCACCACTGGTGAGATAGCGCGCGACCTGGCCGGGAAACCACGGCCGGCCTTGCGCGGCGCGGCCGACCATCACCGCATCGGCGCCGGACGCGGCAAGCGCGCGGTTCGCGTCGTCGAACGAACGGATATCGCCATTGACGATGACCGGAACGGAAACCGCCTGCTTGACCGCGCGCACCGCGGCCCAATCGGCGCTGCCGTCATAGAACTGGCAACGGGTGCGGCCGTGCACGGTGATCATTTTGACGCCGGCGCCTTGCGCGCGGCGCGCCAACTCCGGCGCGTTCAGGCTGGTGGTGTCCCAGCCGAGCCGCATCTTCAGCGTCACCGGCACCTTGACGGCGTTGACGGTGGCGTCGATCAAAGTCAGCGCGTGGTCGAGGTCGCGCATCAGCGCCGAGCCGGAGGCGCCATTGGTCACCTGCTTGGACGGACAACCCATATTGATATCGATGATCTGCGCGCCCTGGCCTTCGACGATGCGGGCCCCTTCGGCCATCCAGTGGGTCTCGCAGCCGGCGAGCTGGACGACATTGATGGCGACGCCGTCACCGCGGCTGCGCACATTGGCCTCGCGCTGGCCTTGCGCCAGCCCGGCGCAGGCGGTCATTTCGGACACCACCAGGCCGGCGCCCAGGCGCTCGGCGACGCGCCGGAACGGCGCATCGGTGATGCCGGACATCGGCGCCAGCACCACGCGATTCGGCAACGCGACGGTACCGACATACAGCGTCGTCGCCGGTAACCGGCTGATTTTCCCCTCGGGGGGGCTAATGCCCATCATTTAGGCGCTGCCTTTCATTGCTTAGAGTTTAGCCAATTTGGCAGGCCGTGCAAGTGCTGCACTGCAATATTTTGTGCATGCTTAAAGTCGTAAGGTGCATGGCTACCCCGTTTCCCGCCCCGCCCGGAACGCGCTAAAGCGGGCAGGCAATTGGGGAGCGGTTGTTAGCATGGCGTCCGGACTTAAGAGAAAAGTCGCAGCGGTCATCGTCGCGGCGGGGCGCGGCAGCCGCGCCGGAGCGGCCGCTGTACCGAAACAATTCCGGCCGATCGGCGGCGAAATGATGCTGCGGCGGACGCTCGCCGCCTTCGTCGGCGCGCCCCGGATCACGCTGGTGCAGCCGGTCATCCACGCCGACGACGCGGCGCTCTATCGCGCGGCGGCGGCCGGCTTCGACCTGCTGGCGCCGGTGGGCGGCGGCGCGACGCGGCAGGCTTCGGTGCGCGCCGGGCTGGAGGCGCTTGCCCCGCACGCGCCCGACATCGTGCTGATCCATGACGCCGCCCGCCCCTTCGCCAGCGCCGCCCTGATCGCCCGCGCCATTGAGGCGGCGCAGGCAACCGGCGCGGCGATCCCGGCGCTGCCGGTCACCGATACGATCAAACGCGTCGCGGCCAACGGCCAGCTCGGAGGTTATGTCGGCGAAACGCTCGACCGCAGCCAGTTGCGCGCGGTGCAGACGCCGCAGGCTTTCGCATTCACGCCGCTTCTGGAAGCGCATCGCAACGCCACCGCGCAAGGCCGCGACGACTTCACCGACGACGCCGCGCTCGCCGAATGGGCCGGCATCAAGGTGGCGATGTTCGCGGGCGAGAGCGGCAACATCAAGATCACGACGCCGGAGGATTTCGCCCGCAGCGAAGCGCTGCAGTTCGCCGCGCTCGGCGATGTGCGCATCGGCACCGGCATCGACGTGCATGCGTTCGGCGCCGGCGACCACGTCATCATCGGCGGTGTGCGCATCCCGCATACCCAGGCGCTGACCGGCCATTCCGACGCCGATGTCGGCCTGCATGCTCTGACCGACGCCATTCTTGGCGCGCTCGCCGACGGCGACATCGGCGCGCATTTTCCGCCGAGCGACCCGCAATGGCGCGGCGCCTCGTCCGACCGCTTTCTGAAATTCGCGGTCGAGCGCGTCACGGCCCGCGGCGGCCGCATCGCGCATCTCGACCTCACCATCGTCTGCGAGGCACCGAAGATCGGCCCGCACCGCGACGCGCTACGCAAAGCAATCGCCGGCATCGCCGGCCTCGATATCGGCCGGGTCGCGGTGAAGGCGACCACCAGCGAGCGGCTTGGCTTTACCGGCCGCGGCGAAGGCATCGCCGCTTACGCGACCGCGACCATAAGACTGCCATGGGGTGAGACATGACCGACGAAGCGTTTGCCGCGGCGACGGCACTGATCAAGTTGTGCATCGACCGGAAACTGACCATCGCCACCGCGGAATCCTGCACCGGCGGGCTGGTCGCCGGCGCGCTGACCGACGTGCCCGGCTGCTCTGCCGTGCTCGATCGCGGCTTCGTCACCTACTCGAACGCCGCCAAGCAACAGATGCTCGGCGTGCCGGTGGCGACGCTGAAACAATATGGCGAAGTCAGCCGGCAGACCGCAGAGGCAATGGCGCGCGGCGCGCTCGCCAAGGCCAAGGTCGATCTGGCGGTGGCGATCACCGGCATTGCCGGCCCCGGCGGCGGCTCAGCCGAGAAGCCGGTCGGGCTGGTGCATTTTGCCGCCACCGCGCGCGACGGCACGTCGATGCACGCCGCCATGCGCTACGGCGACATCGGCCGCGACGAGGTGCGGCGCAAATCGGTCCTGCAGGCGTTGGCGATGCTCAGGGAACTGGCCGAGCTATGACCGGCGGCGCGCGCACCGGCTGGCGGCGCGACATGCGCCTCGCGCTACTGCCGCTCATCGCCGTGGTGACGGTGTCGGTGCTCGGACAACTGGCGACCTTTCCCAATCTGGCGCCCTGGTATGCCGGACTGATCAAGCCATCGTTCAATCCGCCGAACTGGCTGTTCGGCCCGGCGTGGACGACGCTCTACCTGCTGATGGTCGTTGCGGCCTGGCGGATTCTGCGGCTGCCGCCATCGCCGGCGCGGCGCAACGCGCTGGTCCTGTTCTGGACGCAGCTTGCGCTGAATGCGGCGTGGTCGTGGCTGTTCTTTGCCGCGCACTCACCGCTTCTCGGCCTGATCGATGTCGTGCCGCAGTTTGCCGTTGTCGTTGCCACTGCTTTCGCGTTCCTGCGGCTCGACCGCATCGGCGGCCTGTGCCTGCTGCCGCTCGTGGCCTGGGTCGGCTTTGCGACCTTGCTCAACGGCGCGGTGTGGTGGCTGAACGGCTGAAGGCATCGCCGCGACGGCCGCTATTTCGCGGCGGACGAATCCCAACCCTGGGGCAGCTTGTGCGCAATGCCCTTGTGACAATCGATGCAGGTCTGGCCCTTCTCCGCCGCGGCTTTGTGCATGCGCTGTGCCGGCCGCACTTGTTTGGTCAAATCCATTGACGCCATCGCATGGCAATTACGGCATTCGTGCGAGTCGTTGGCTTTCATCGTCTTCCAGACGTTTTGCGCCAAAGCGAGCCGATGAGCTTCGAACTTCTCCGGCGTGTCGATCGTTCCCAATGCCTTGTGAAACAGCTCGTTGGTGGCCTCGATCTTTCGCTTGACCTTGTAAATCCATTCCTTCGGGACATGGCAATCCGAACAAATCGCGCGAACGCCGGTCCGGTTTGTGTAATGAACCGTTTCCTTTAGTTCCTTGTAGACATTGTCGCGCATCTCGTGACAGGAGACGCAAAACGCCTCCGTGTTCGTCAATTCCATCGACCAGTTGAAAGCGCCCCAAAACAGAACGCCGCCGACGCCGCCAGCGACGAGGAGCGCTAACAGCGAAAAGCGGGCGCTTGGCCGCATCGCCACGGCCCAGATGCAGGCGAGGAACCCTTTTCGCGACTTGCCCGGCCCTGGTTCGCTCATGATTGCCCCCGCAGATGATAAGAGTGCGACCGCGCCGACGGGCGCGGCCGATAGAGCTCTTGCTCGGACTACTTCAGCGGCACGGCCTTGATGTCGGCATCGACGCCGATACCGAGCGAGTGCGGGAAGGAAACGTGATGGAATCGCGTCGTCACGTTGTCATCGTGGATCGCAAAGCCGACCGTGTATTTGCCGCCGACCTTCATGATCTTATCGTCGGAAGGATGTCCGGTGTCGAGCTTGCGCCGCCACACGAGCGTATACATCCCGTCCTTCCAGGTGCCGAAAGTGGCATCGTTGTCGGCGGCCGAGCCGGAAGCGCCGGTGCGGCTGACCAGGCGGCCTGGCAAGATATCACCCTCTTTCCAACCGGCGTTGGCATCAAACGGTACGGCATTCGCTTCCTTGACGATTGCAGCGGGCTTAGCCGGATTGCCGATGTCCTCGGCGCGCAGCGCCTTGGCGCCGACCTTGGCGGTGTCGAACATGTTGAGCGGCGTCATTGTCTTGCGGTCGATATTCCACGAGAATGGGTTCTTGCCCTCGTCGGAGTTGCGGTACTCGAGCACATAACCATCGTCGGCCATGCCGACGGCTGCGGAACGGGCCGCACGCCATTGCATGAGATCGAGGAAGCCGCCTTCGGCCTTAAGCTTGGCGATTTCTTCCGGCGTCTTGGTCTTGTCCCAGCTCGCGGCCGGATCGGTGCGGGTCGACGCCAGATATTTGCGGATGTCCGGATCGTATTTGCTATCTGCGAACAAAGGATGCTTCTTTACCGGATCGCCGACCACCTGATTGGGCATGTCGCGCATGCTGGTGTGGCAGGTGAGCCAGCAGCCTTGTTGCGCGAACAGCGGCACCTTGCCGTCGTCGAGCATGATCGAGAAACGATCCTCGTAAATCGCCGGCTGTTCGCCCGATCGCACCGCCTTGTCGTTGCGATCATGGCCGTACCACTTCCACTCCTTGCCGTCGAAGCGCACATAATCATGCATGCGCCCCTCGCGGTTCATGTTCGTTTTCCACTGAAAGCGGAAATAGACGAATTCGGCATCGTGCGCGGCCTGCACGGCAACGTCGATGGTGCCGTTCTTGCCGGCGATCGGCGTCGGCTCGATGGCGCCGCCTTTGACCAGCTTGTTGCCGAGATCTTTCTCGTCGCCTTCGTGGCAGGTAATGCACG
>JAQSCR010000446.1:7350-14026 GCA_029945495.1 Pseudolabrys sp.
AATAATGTGACCGACTTGGCAGGAATCTTCGGCCAATCGATTGTTTGAGGGTCGGCGGCGAAGCTTGGGATTGCAAGACCAACAGTGATGCACGCAGCGACCGCGCTGCCGATGGCAATACGCCTCATGACATGCCCCCCTTTTTATCAGATTCAATTCAGTTTTGTCCGACGCGAGCATCGTCCTTGCTTGCCCGGTCAATTTGATTTGGATCAAATAGCGGCGCAGCCGCGGTCAATATTCGACGATTCAACCCGTGCCGGACATCGGCATTCCAGCGCATAGCTACTGCTATACCGACTTGCGGCCGTAAACCTCATCCGCCCGCTTTTCGAACGCGACGGCGAACTTGCGAAACGCGGTGTCGAACATCGCGCCCATCAGCATCGCCAAGGTGCGGCTCTTGAATTCATAGTCGATGAAGAACTCGACCTCGCACGTGTTGTCGCCGGTCGGGCGGAAGGTCCAGCGGTTCTGCAGGCGGCTGAACGGGCCGTCGAGATATTCGACCAGGATGACGAGGTTTTGTTTGTCGAGCGTGACACGGCTGGTGAAGGTCTGGCTGACGACCTTGTAGGCGACCGTCATGACGGCGACGATCACATTCGTGTCGCCTTTTGCCGTCCGGCTGCGTACGCGCAAGGCGGTGCATAGCGGCACGAACTGCGGATACTTCTCGACATCGGCGACCAGATCGAACATCTCGGCCGCGCTGTGGCGGACGCGGCGCTTGGTGGAGAAGGATGGCATCTAATACGCTCCGTCATCCTGAGGTGCGAGCGAAGCGAGCCTCGAAGGATGAGCGGCCCGGGCCGTCGCCCTTCGAGGCCCGGCTGCGCCGGGCACCTCAGGGTGACGGTTCATTTGCCGATCTGCGCTTCGCGGTTGGCCTTCAGCCGCGCGAAGTCCTCGCCGGCATGATGCGACGAGCGCGTCAGCGGCGATGCCGACACCATCAAGAAGCCCTTGGAATAGGCGATGGTTTCCAGCGATTTGAATTCGTCCGGCGGCACGAAGCGTTTCACTTCGGCATGCTTGCGCGTCGGCTGCAGATATTGGCCGATGGTGAGGAAATCGACATTGGCCGAGCGCAGGTCGTCCATCACTTGCAGGATTTCGTTTCGCTCTTCGCCAAGGCCCACCATGATGCCCGACTTGGTGAACATCGCCGGATCGAGTTCCTTGACCTGCTGCAACAGCCGCAACGAATGGAAATAGCGCGCGCCGGGCCGGATCGTCAGATAGAGCGACGGCACGGTTTCCAGATTGTGGTTGAACACATCCGGTTTGGCATCGACGACGACTTCGAGCGCGCCGTCCTTGCGCAGGAAATCGGGCGTCAGGATTTCAATGGTCGTGCCGGGCGCGTGCGTGCGGATGGCGCGGATGGTCTGCGCGAAATGCTGCGCGCCGCCATCGGCAAGATCGTCGCGGTCGACCGAGGTGACGACGATGTGCGCCAGGCCCAGCTTGGCGGTCGCCTGCCCGACATGCTCGGGCTCAAGCGCATCGAGCGCCGCGGGCAAACCCGTCTTGACGTTACAGAACGCGCAAGCCCGCGTGCAGGTGTCGCCCATGATCATGAACGTCGCGTGCTTCTTCTCCCAGCACTCGCCGATATTCGGGCAGCCGGCCTCCTCGCAGACGGTGACGAGGCCGTTCTCGCGCATGATCTGGTGGGTGGCGTTGAAGCCGGCCGACACCGGCGCCTTGACGCGGATCCAGTCCGGCTTTTTCAGCACGGGAGAATCCGGGCGGTGCGCCTTTTCCGGGTGGCGCGGGCGCGGGTTGTTAACGAGGTCGAGGACGACGGCCATGGTTCCTACCTAGGCCCCTACTTACGGCTGGGCCCGGGCGACTGCAAGGCCGGCAGGGACAGGCCTGCCCCCAGCGTTACGGCGCCTTCGGCACCATGCGCTGGTTCGGCGTCGAATTGGAAATGCCGATCTCGTCGTCGTTCATGTCGGCGCCGATGTCGCCGAACAGAGGCGTCGACAGATAGCGCTCGCCGGTGTCCGGTAGCATGGCGAGAATGGTCGAGCCGGGCGCCGCGGTCCTGGCGACTTCGAGCGCGCCGGCGAAGGTGGCGCCGGCGGTGATGCCAACGAAGATGCCTTCCTGCTGCGCCAAAGCCTTGGCGCATTTCATCGCGTCCGGGCCGGCAATGGTCAGCACGCGGTCGATGGCTTTGGCGTCGACGGCTTCACCCGCGATCCGCGGAATGAAGTCGGGGCTCCAGCCTTGCATCGGATGCGGCTTGAATGCCGGATGGGGCTTGGCCGGCGTGCCGTCGGCGTTGCGCTCCTGGCCGAGGCCACTCGACAGCATCGCCGCGTCGGCCGGCTCGCAGACGACGATCTTGGTGTCGGGGCGCTCCTTGCGCAGCACGCGCGACACGCCGGTGAGCGTGCCGCCGGTGCCGAAGCCGGTGACCCAGTAATCGAGCTTCTCGCCCTTGAAGTCGTTGACGATCTCGCGCGCGGTAGTGCGCTCATGCATGTCGGGATTGGCCTCGTTCTCGAACTGCCGGGTCTGGAACCAGCCGTGCGTCTTGGCCAGTTCCTGCGCCTTCTCGACCATGCCCATGCCGCGACCGGCGGCCGGCGTCAGCACCACCTTGGCGCCGAGGAAACGCATCAGTTTGCGGCGTTCGACCGAGAAGGTTTCCGCCATGGTGACGACCAGCGGATAGCCCTTCGCCGCGCAGACCATCGCAAGACCAATACCGGTGTTGCCAGAGGTGGCTTCGACCACGGTCATGCCCGGTTTAAGTTCGCCGGATTTCTCGGCGGCTTCGATGACGCCGAGCGCGAGACGGTCCTTGACCGAGCCGAGCGGATTGAAGGCTTCGATCTTGACGTAGAGGTTGATGCCTTTCGGCCCGAGCTTGTTGATGCGCACGACCGGCGTATTGCCGATGGTGCCGAGAATGCTGTCGAACTTCGCCATAGTTGCTGTCCCGGTTCCTGCTGTCATTCCGGGGCGGCCCAAAGGGCCGAACCCGGAATCCAGCCAAAAGCACTGCGTTCGTTTCTGGATTCCGGGTTCACGCGCTCGCGCGCGTGCCCCGGAATGACGTCTACATATTCAGCACACGGCCATAAGCATCGAGCACCGCTTCCTTCATCATCTCCGACAACGTCGGATGCGGGAACACGGTGTGCATCAATTCTTCCTCGGTGGTCTCCAGATTCATGGCGACCACGTAGCCCTGGATCAATTCGGTGACTTCGGCGCCGACCATGTGCGCGCCGACGAGTTGCCCGGTTTTCTTGTCGAAGATCACCTTGACCAGGCCCTGATCCTCACCGAGCGCGATCGCCTTGCCGTTGCCGACGAACGGGAAACGGCCGACGCGGATGTCGAGGCCCTTGGCCTTGGCCGCCTGCTCGGTGAGGCCGACCGAGGCAATCTGCGGCGTGCAATAGGTGCAGCCGGGAATCTTGAGCTTGTCCATCGGATGCGGATGCAGGCCCTTGATCGCCTCGATGCAGACCACGCCTTCGTGCTCGGCCTTGTGCGCCAGCATCGGCGGACCGGCGACATCGCCGATGGCATAGATGCCCGGCACATTGGTCTTGCTCAAACCGTCGGTGACGATGCAGCCGCGCTCTGTTTTGACGCCGAGCTTTTCCAGGCCGAGATTTTCGATATTGCCGACGACGCCGACGGCGGAGATGACGCGCTCGACGGTGATCGCTTGCGTCTTGCCGCCCTCCTCGATAGTGGCGGTAACGCTGTCGGCCTTCTTGTCGAGCTTGACGACCTTGGCGTTGGTCATGATCTTGATGCCCTGCTTCTCGAAGCTCTTGCGGGCAAAGGCCTGGATCTCGTGATCTTCGACCGGCAACACCTGCGGCAGCACCTCGACCACGGTCACCTCGGCGCCGAACGCGCGATAGAACGAGGCAAACTCGATGTCGATGGCGCCGGAGCCGACGACGAGCAGCGACTTCGGGATCGCCGGCGGCACCATCGCCTCGAAATAGGTCCAGACCAGCTTCTTGTCGGGCTCCAGGCCCGGCAGCACGCGCGGCCGCGCGCCGGTGGCGACGATGATGTGCTTGGCCTGATAGGCGCCGGGCCCCAGCGTGCCCTTGAGCGCTTCGGTCTTCGATGCCTTCACCGTCACCTTGCCGGGCGCGTCGATCGACGCCTCGCCCCAGATGACCGACACTTTGTTCTTCTTCATCAGGAACCCGACGCCGTCGTTGAGCCGCTTCGATACGCCACGCGAACGCTTGACGATTTCGGCGGCGTCGTAACCGACATTATCGGCCCTCAGGCCGTAATTCTTGGCGTGCTGCATGTAGTGATAGATCTCGGCCGAGCGCAGCAGCGCCTTGGTCGGGATACAGCCCCAGTTGAGACAGATGCCGCCGAGATAATCGCGCTCGACGATCGCGACTGTGAAGCCGAGCTGCGCGGCGCGGATGGCGGTGACATAGCCGCCGGGACCGGAGCCAATGATGATAACGTCGAAGGATGTGTCGGCCATACCAGGCGCTTTCGCTCAAGTGTAAAAGAAGATCGCCATGCTCAGGCTACACGGCGTTTGCGAATAAACCATTCGAGTGCGATCGAGGATAGCAATAGCAGGATGGCGACGATCGCGATCGGTTGCCATATGTTGTTTGACAATTGCTCATTGGAGAAGAACGCGGCTTCAATGATGTCGAGCCCAACCGGATTCAAAATCACAATGGTGGCCAGCATGATCGAGATCCAGGGCCAGCGTTTCATGGCGGCTTCCGCGTGAGGATTACACAATCATCATAACGGGATTTTCGATCAACTTCTTGAACGCACCAATGAGTTCGGCCCCGAGCGCGCCATCGACCGAGCGGTGATCGCACGACAATGTCACGCTCATGATGTGCGCCGGCACGATCTGGCCGTTCTTGACGATGGCCCTCTCCTCGCCGGCGCCGACCGCGAGGATGGTCGACTGCGGCGGATTGATCACTGCGGTGAAATCCTTGATGCCGTACATGCCGAGGTTCGACACCGACGAGGTGCCGCCCTGGAATTCGTGCGGCTTGAGCTTCTTGACGCGCGCCCGCGTAATCAGGTCTTTGCCCTCGTTGGCGATGAGCGACAGCGATTTCAACTCGGCCTGGCGGATGATCGGCGTGATCAGGCCGCCGGGCAGCGCCACGGCGACGCCGATATCGGAATGCCTGTGCTTGAGCATGCCGCCTTCGGTCCACGACACGTTGGCTTCCGGAACGCGCTGTAGCGCGACCGCCAAGGCCTTGATGACGAAGTCGTTGACCGAGAGCTTGTAGGCCGGCTTGCCGTCCTTGTCCTTGGGAGCGGCAGCGTTGATCTCTTCGCGTGCGCTCAACAGGCGGCCGATATTGCAATCCATCGTCAGGTAGAAATGCGGCACCGTCTGCGTCGAGGCGGTCAGGCGCTGCGCAATGATCTTGCGCATCTGGTCGTGCGGCGCGAAGTCGTAGGAGCCCTCCTCGTACAGGCCGAGAATCTGCTTGTCGCTCATGCTGGCGGCAACGGGCGCGCTGGCGGCGGACGCAGCAGCAACGGCGGGTTTGGTGACACCCTTCCCCGATTTCGAATCCTCGATATCGCGCGCGACGACGCGGCCATGCGGGCCGGAGCCGGTAACGCGCGACAGATCGAGGCCGGCTTCCTTGGCTAGACGGCGCGCCAGCGGCGATGAAAAGATTTTAGCGCCGCTTGCAGCGGCGGCTGGCGCCGGTGCAGGTGGCGCGGCTGGCGCGGCGGACGGCACGGCTTTCGGCGGCGCAGGCTGCGGCTTTGCTGCTTCCGGCGCTTTTGCTGCTGGCGCCGCAGTCTTCGGCGCCGTGGCGCTCGCCGCCTTGGCGTCCTCGCCGTCGGCCACCATGACCGCGATCACCGCATTGACGGCGACGTCCTGCGTGCCTTCCGGCACCACGATCTTGGCGAGCGTACCCTCGTCGACCGCCTCGTATTCCATCGTCGCCTTGTCGGTCTCGATCTCGGCAATGACATCGCCCGACTTGATCTTGTCGCCTTCCTTTTTCAACCACTTGGCAAGGTTGCCCTTTTCCATCGTCGGCGACAGCGCGGGCATGAGGATGTTGGTGGGCATGGTGCGGGCCTACCGGTAACAGACGGACTTCGCCGCCTCGACCACTTCCGTGACCGACGGCAAAGCCAGTTTTTCGAGATTGGCGGCGTAAGGCATCGGCACTTCCTTGCCCGACACGCGCGCGACCGGCGCGTCGAGATAATCGAAGGCGTGCTCCATGATACGCGCGGCGATTTCGGCGCCGACGCCGGACTGCGCCCAGCCCTCTTCCACCGTCACCGCGCGGCCGGTCTTCTTGACCGAGGCGATGATGGTTTCGGTGTCCATGGGTTTAAGCGTGCGCAGGTCGATGACCTCGGCTTCGATGCCTTCCTTGGCCAGTTCATCGGCGGCCTTGAGCGCATAGTTCATGCCGTTCGACCAGGAGATGATGGTGACATCCTTGCCGGCGCGCGCGATCTTCGCCTTGCCGATCGGCAGCACGAAATCGTCGAGCTTCGGCACCGGCCCCGAGTGGCCATAGAGCATTTCGTTCTCAAGGAAGATCACCGGATTGGGATCGCGGATCGCCGCTTTCAACAGGCCCTTGGCGTCGGCGGCGTTCGACGGCGAGACGACGCGCAGGCCGGGGATGTTCGA
>JAQSCR010000447.1 GCA_029945495.1 Pseudolabrys sp.
GTCACCGGGAACAGCATGATGAAATAGACCAGCATGGCGAGCACAAAGACTTCGACCGGCCGGAAACTTTGACCCGCCACCGTCTGCGAGCGGTTCATGTATTCCGGCACCGCGATGACGCTGGCGATCGCGGTGTCCTTGATCGTGATCGACAGGACCGAACCGAAGGCGGGCAGCATGCGCACGATCGCCTGCGGCAGCACGATCTCGCGGACGATCTGGACATGCGTCATGCCCAGCGCTAGGGCGGCGCGCGTTTGTCCGGGCCGCACCGAACTGACGCCGGCGCGCACAATCTCAGCGACGTAGGCGGCAATGTGCGCCGATAGGGCAAACAGCGCCGCCCAGAAGGGTGGCAGCGACACGCCGGAAACCGCCGGCAGGGCGAAGTAGGTCCACACCAGCACCACCAGCACCGGCACCGACCGCATGGAATCGATATAGAACACCAGCGGCACACGCAGCCAGGCTGGCCCGTAACAACGGGCCAGCCCGACCGCGCCGCCTAGCACGAGGCTGCACAGCACGGTCAGTGCCGACAGCAGAAGCGTCACCTCGAGTCCATGCGCCAGGAACTGCCAGCTCGCAAGAATTGGCGAAATGTCGATGTCCATGGCGCTGGCCTAAAGAGCCGCTACTTCATCGTCTCGATGACTTTCTGTTCCGACGCTTCAAGCTGCGCGTGCATCTTGTCCGCGACGGCGCGCAGCCAGGCCAGAAACTCCGGCTGATTCTTGTCGATGGCCAGGCCCACCGGCGTCGCCTTTTCGGTGCTGCTCTGGCAATTGTTTTCGCTGGGCAGGACCTTCAGGCCTTTGACCTTGTTGTTCATCGGCACCCACGGGATGCGATTGATCGGCGCGGCGTCGGCGCGCTTGGCCATCACGTCTTCCAGCGGTGCGGTGGCGCCGGAGTTGGCGACGCCGAGCAGCTTGGCCTTGGCGAAGCGCTGCTTCACCCAGGCTTCCTCGCCGCCGCCGATGAAGTAGGCGATGGTGAAATCGGGACTGTTGAGGTCATCGACAGTCTTGGCGCCGACGAACTTCGCATTGTCGGCGCGGCCAAACATGCAGACCGAGGTGTTGGAATAGAGCACGAAGTCGACAACCTTGCTGCGTTCCGGCGTCTCGGCCAAAGGCGTGATCGACAGGTCGACCTGGTTGGCGGCAAGCACCGGCACCTTGGTTTCATGCGACACCAGAACCGGATCGAGCTTCACGCCGAGCAGCTTGGCGTATTCGGCCGCCAGCGTCCAAGCCGGGCCCGACCAGTGATCGCCGCTGCCGGTCGTATTCTCGACCAGCCACGGCGCATTGGCGAGGACGGCCACGCGCAGGGCGCCGGCCTTGCGGATGGCGTCGACGCGCGGATTGGCGCCGGGCGCGGGCGCCTGCTGGGCCGCCGCCGGCAGCGTAGCCGCGACTAGGCCGGCGAGGGCGGTCGCTATGAGGGTGAGTTTTTTCAGTTGCATGGCTTCGTTTCCTTGTCCCTGTTTTTTAAGTTCGATGGTTTCTTGTTTTTGGCGTTTCGGCGCCGCGATGCGGCGCTTGGCATAGGTTGCGTCAGGCGTCGTCGAGAATGAGATCCGGGTAGCGCTCAGTGAGTTTCTGCGTGATCTTGAGGACCTCCGACATGTGCGCGCGGATCGCCGCCTCGGCGGCGTCGGCGTCGCGCTTGTCGATGGCATTGACGATGGCTCTGTGCTGATCGACCAGCACGTCGACCGGCGTGGTGTGCGGCAGACTTAAAAATCGCACGCGATCGAATTGCGCCTTCTCGCGCTCCAGCACGGCCCACAATTGCGTGATGCCGATGCCCTCGACCAGGGTGCGGTGAAAGGCGTCGTCGGCGACGGTGAAGCCTTCGGCGTCGTCGCGCGCCTTTTCCTGCTCGGCCATGGCTTGATCGAGACTGGCACGGAACGGCGCGGCGAGACCCTCGGTGGCCGCCTTGCGCACCACCGAGATCTCGATCGCCTCGCGCACGAAGCGGGCGCGGCGCATGGCGCCGAGCGAGATACGGGTGACGAAACTGCCGCGCTGTGGCTGGATTTCGATAAAGCCTTCGTCGGCAAGCCGGATCAGGGCTTCGCGCACCGGCGCGCGGCTGGTGCCGAAGCGCAGCGCCAGTTCGTTTTCGGACAGGCGCTGCGTCGGCCGCAGCCGCAGGGTCACCAGATCCTGGCGCAATTGCGCGTGGATGCTGCGCACAGTCGGCGGATGGCGCGCATCGAGCGGCACACTGGTCGTGAAAGCCATCGCATTGCCCCGCATAAAGGCGGCCCCGGACGAGCCACCCCTCTAAACAACGCTAACAGCGGTTAAGTAGACAAGTCAACTAGTCGACAAGTACGATTTGAGATCGTAGTGTCGTGCGGTGAATTTGCCGGACCGGACTCGATGAACCAGCAGAACAGGCAACCGCGGCTGTCTCTTGCGTCGTTGGCAACGAGCCGGCCCGCGGCGCAACGGCCAAGCTACGCGCCTGCCGCTCTGCGCCCCGGAATCGTCCATCTCGGCATCGGCGCTTTCGTCCGCGGTCATGTCGCGATCTACACCGAAGACGCGATCGCGTTGCGTGGCGGCGACTGGGGCATCATCGGCGTCAGCCTGCGCCATCTTGACCAACGCGACCGGCTGGCGCCGCAGGATGGGCTTTACACCGCGCTCGAACGTGGACCTGTCGTCAAGCCGCCACGGATCGTAGGCTGCCTGCGCGAGGTTCTAGTCGCGCCGGAGAATCCGGAAGCGGTGCTTTGCCGCATGGCCGATCCGGCCATCCGCATCGTCAGCCTGACGGTGACCGAAAAAGGCTATGACCACGATCCAGCCACGGGCCGCCTCAATCCCGAGCACGATGATATCCGCCATGACATCGCCGAGCCGCATGCGCCGCGTTCGGCGGTCGGCTTCATCGTCGAGGCGTTGGCGCGCCGGCGCGCGACGGGTGTGGCGCCGTTCACGGTGATGTCGTGCGACAACCTGCCGCAAAACGGCAAACTGCTGAAAGGCCTGGTGCGCGACTTCGCGGCGCGGCGCGATCCGGAGTTGGCGCATTGGATCGACACGCACGGCGCCTTTCCCTCAAGCATGGTTGACCGCGTCGTGCCGCCGGTGACCGACGCCGATCGCGCCGACATCGAAAACCTCACGGGCCTGTTCGATGCCTCGCCGGTCGTGCACGAGCCGTTTTCGCAATGGGTGCTTGAGGATAGCTTTGTCGGCGGCGCGCGGCCGGCCTGGCACGAATGCGGCGTCGAAATCGCCGACGATGTAAAGCCCTACGAAGACATGAAGCTGCAGCTGCTCAACGGGGCACATTCGGCGCTGGCCTATCTCGGTTATCTGTCCGGCCACGACATGATTTCGCAGGCGGTCGCCGATCCGGTGCTGCAAGGCTTTGTGCGCAATCTGTGGGACGAAGAAGTCATTCCGGTCGTGCACGCGCCGGCCGGCGTTGATCTGGCCGACTACACTGCGACCGTGCAGTCGCGCTTCGCCAATCCGTTTGTCCGCCACCGCACCTGGCAGGTCGCCATGGACGGCTCGCAAAAGCTGCCGCAGCGAATCCTGCCATCGGTGCGGGCGCGGCTGTCTCGGGGTATGGATTTGCCGCGGCTCGCTTTGGTGATTGCGGCCTGGATCCGCTATGCCGGCGGCACCGATGAAGGCGGCAAGACCATAGACGTGCGCGATCCGCTCGCCGGCCAGTTAAGAGACAAGCTCGGCGCGGCCTCCCGCACGCCGGCCGATCAGGTAAACGCGGCGCTGAGCTTCAAGACAATATTCGGCGACGATTTGCCCACTGACGAACGCTTCCGCGATGCTTTGCGCACCGCCTACGCTCAATTAGCCTTGCTCGGCGCGCGCAAGGCGGCGGCGTCGCTCGCGGGCAATGCGACATCCTTAAATACAGCGATCGGCAAGGACGCCCGGTGATGGAACAGTGTTGGCGGTGGTTCGGTCCTGAAGATGTCATTACGCTGCCGATGATCCGGCAAACCGGCGCGACCGGCATTGTCACCGCGCTGCACCAGATCCCCTATGGTGAGGTCTGGAGCGTCGACGAGATCGAGAAGCGCAAGGCGATGATCGCCGCCGATCCGGTGCTTGGTTTGCGCTGGAGCGTGGTCGAAAGCCTGCCGATCCACGAGCGCATCAAGCTTGGCGAAGGCGACCTCACCGGCCTGTTCGATAATTACCGGCAATCGATGCGCAATCTGGCAGCGTGCGGGGTTGACGTCATCTGCTACAATTTCATGCCGGTGCTGGATTGGACGCGCACGCTCTTGAACGCGCCGTTGCCCGGCGGCGGCACGGCGTTGCGCTTCGATATTGCGGTGTTCGCCGCTTTCGACTGCTTCATGCTGGAGCGCCCCGGCGCCGAGGCCGATTTCGCGCCGGAAACACTGGCCAAAGCGCGCGCCTGGTTCGGCCGCTCGACGCCAGCCGACCGCGATCGGCTGCTCGCGACCATCATGGCCGGATTGCCGGGCGCTTTCGACCGCTTCGATATTCCGGGCTTGCGCAAGATGCTCGCGGCCTATCGCGGCATCACTGCCGATCGCCTGCGCGACAACCTCGCGCGCTTTCTGCGCGAGATCATGCCGGTGGCCGAGGAATGCAACATCAAGATGTGCATCCATCCGGACGACCCGCCGCGCCCGCTGATGGGGCTGCCGCGCATCGTCTCGAACGGAGCCGATATCGGCTTTATTCTGTCGGTGGTGCCATCGCCCATGAACGGGCTGACTTTGTGCGCCGGTTCGCTCGGCGCGAATCCCGATAACGATTGTGTCGCCATCGCCCGCCGCTTCGCCGACCGAATTTATTTCGCGCATCTGCGAAACGTCAGAAAAGAACCGGACGGCTCATTCCAGGAAGCCGCGCATCTGGACGGCGACACCGATATGGTCGCGCTCGTCGTGGCGCTGCTGGAAGAACAACAGCGGCGCAAAGATGCCGGGCTCAACGACTGGCGCATCCCGATGCGCCCGGATCACGGCCACGAGTTGCTCGACGATGTCGGCAAGAAAACCCATCCCGGCTATCCGGCCATCGGCCGATTGAAAGGCCTGGCAGAATTACGCGGTGTCATGGCGGCGGCGGCGAAATTCTATAATTTCCAGCCGTGATGCCGACGCCGAATTTGCACACACCGCGCCAGCTATTGATACGGTGAGCCACCCTGACGGCCTAAGGCGAATGCGGGACCCATCGTAAAGCTTGGGCCTATCGGGCGCCTTTGTATTGGATAACTCTCACAACGTTTGGTCTAGAGATGCCCGGTCAGATCATCTCCTACAGGGGGACGGGGTTAGATCTAGTTATTTTACGGGCTGGAAATGAGCGCCAATAAGCCGTAATGAGTGGCGATCGGACCAGATGCGGCGGTTCCTCCGCGCCGAAATCGCCTTCGTAGCCTCGTAAAATGCAGCAACGTCGCTTCAGTATTGCACCCATGATGGAGAGCGCGGGCTGAGCGGGAATATACATTATTTTCTACGTACTTAGCATGGAGCTGCGAATCCCATGTTGTTCCGCTCGGCGTACTTTTTTGAGTGGTTCGCGGCCCAGCGCGGTCAAACGCCGCGAGAGCCGCAAGACAGCGCCATGACCTCCGAAAACGGCGGTAGCCAGCAAGTGGGCTATCGTGTTCGCCTTTGCAGCGACGCTCTTAGAGTGTACGTGCCGCAACGCTGCGATATGACGCCGTCTCCGGTTGGCGCGGATGTCGGCGTGATCATCGGGCACGACAGGCGGCATTTTTGTACGAGCTTTGGCGCGATTCTGGTTCCTGATGAGATCGATTGGGAGCCCAGAGTTGGAATTGCGGGGGGGGTAGGGCGCTTCCCTATGGCCAAGCGGCGTACGGTGGTCGTACTCAGAGACTGCGATGCAGGCGGTCGATCGCAGGAGCCTGCTTATCAAGAATTAAAAGCGTGAGCAAGAATTCACGGTCGGCCTGACACTATCGAGACATGCGCCCGGGAAATTCGGTTTGACCAGGGCGTGGTGTAAATGGGCGCAACCTCGTGCGCTTTTGGTGCCAATAAAATAAGAAACTTGTGCCCGTTCTGCGTCGGGCCCCCACGCCCAAACACGCCTGCCTCTTGTTCCTCGCGGTCCCTTCCATCCGGTGACGCCTTCGGGAGCGTTCCGCCGGTGCCCTGTTCGGATGGCGCCGGCCTCGCGCGGCTTCAAAGGCCCTGAGGGAGGGCATCCCACACTTTTTCGGTTCGGCTTGCAGTGCGGTCAGCACCACCCGCTTGACCCTGATCGTAAACTGTAGACAGTATACGACATGAGGAATAACTCGGTCACTCGCCAGACTCTCGCCGATCAGGTTTTCGAACGCATCGTCGACGCCATCGTCGTCGGCGACATCAAGGCCGGTAGTCCGCTCAGCGAAAATGAGATTGCGGTGCGGTTCAACGTCAGCCGCGGCCCGGCGCGCGAGGCGATTTTCCGCCTCGAAGCCAAGGGTTTGGCGACCCGCGTCGCGCATTTTGGCGCCCGCGTCGTCGATCTGTCGCTGGATGATCTTCGCAGCCTGTTCGAATTGCGCGAGGCGCTCGAATGCATGGCATGCCGGCTCGCGGCCGAGCGGATTTCGGATGCCGAAGTCGCCGTGCTGGAAGATTGCCTTCGCGGTCATGCGGAGCGGCCGGAAGTCGTCGCCGGCCAGTCGTACTATCAGCCGGGCGGCGATCAGGATTTCCACTTCGCGATCGCGCGGGCGAGCCACAACCAGCGGCTCTTTCGCGCGCTGTCCGACAACATCTACGACGTGATGCGGCCTTATCGGTTCCGGTCCAGCCAGACGCCGGGGCGCGCCATCGAGGCACTCAAGGAACATCGCGCGGTCGTCGAGGCGCTCAGGAGCCGCGATCCGGCAAAAGCCGAGGCCGCGATGCGGGCGCATATCCGCTCGTCCTGGCTCAATACGCAAAGTGCGTTTCAGAAGGCGGAGCGCAGTTGATGCGGAAGACCACACGTTTGAAGACTCTGTTGGAGGCCCGGCGCGGCATCACGTTCCCCGGCGCGGCAAACGCGATGTTTGCCCGGGTGATCGAGGAGCTAGGATTCGAGGCTTGCTATCTCACGGGCGCCGGCGTCGCCAACATGCACCTGGGGGCGCCGGATATCGGGCTCACCACGCTCACCGAAATTGCCAACGTGACGGCGGCGACAAGCGATGCCGTCGATCTGCCGCTGCTTGTCGATGCCGATACCGGCTTTGGCAATGCCGTGAACATGATACGCACGGTGAAGGTGCTGGAGCGGGCAGGCGCGGCGGGTATCCAGATCGAGGATCAGGTATTCCCGAAGAAGTGCGGCCATTTCAGCGGCAAGGAAGTCATTCCACTGCCCGAGATGATCGCCAAGATCAAAGCCGCGGTGGATGCCCGCGGCGACGCCGATTTCCAAATCGTCGCCCGCACCGACGCCCGGGCGATCGAAGATCTCGATGCGGCGATCGACCGCGCCCATGCCTTCATCGAGGCGGGCGCCAGCGCGACCTTCGTCGAGGCGCCGACTTCCTTCGCCGAAATGGAGCGGATCGCGCGCGAATTACCGGCGCCGCAGATCGCCAACATCGTCTTCGGCGGCAAGACGCCGGATCCGGGCCGCGCCCGCCTGGCCGAGATGGGCTTTGCCGGCGTGCTTTACGCGAATGCGGCGTTGCAGGCTGCGTTGCGGGCATCCTTCGATGTGCTGGCCTCGCTCAAGGAGCACGGCTCGCTCGATCGCGTCGCGGAACGGCTTGCGTCTTTCGAGGAACGGCAGAGCGCGGTTGCCAAGCCGCGCTGGGATGCGCTCGAAGCGAAATACAAGGTCTGAGGAAGCGTCATGACAGAAGCAGCCAAACCGCTCCGTCCTTGGGATCATCTGATCTCGGACAACGAACAGAAAGCGTATCGCGCCGCCGGCTTTGGCCGTCCGACCGGCTTCGGCAAGAAACCGGCGCTGCTGATCATCGATGTCCAATACCGCACGGTCGGCACAAAGCGCATGCCGTTCTGGGAAGCGATCAAGGAATTCCCGACATCCTGCGGCGAAGTCGCCTGGGATGCGGTCGGCAATATCGCGCGGCTGCTCGCGGTCTTCCGCGAGAACGGTTGGCCGGTACTGTATCCTTACGTCTCGCCCAAGCAGGGCTTCGACGCCGGGCGGCTCTCGGACAAGGTGCCGGCGATCATGGGCATCGCGGCGAAGGGCTACGAGTTCGTCGCCGAGATCGCGCCGACCGAAAAGGACATCCTGGTTCCGAAAAAACATCCGAGCGCGTTTTTCGGCACGCCTCTTGCGAGCTATCTTATCAATACCGGCGCCGATACGCTGGTCGTGACCGGCTGCTCCACCAGCGGCTGCGTGCGCGGCACAGTCGTCGATGGCTTTGCCTATAATTTCCGCGTGATGGTGCCGCAAGACGCGGTGTTCGACCGCAGCGAGGTTTCGCACGCGGTCAATCTCTTCGACATGTCGGAAAAGTATGCGGATGTCATGCTGACCGATGACATCCTGACGGCGTTGAAATCTATCAAGAAAGCAACCTGAACCAGCAACGGGAGTGACACCATGACTAGCATGCGACTATCGGGAATAAAGATTGGACGCAGGGCGGCGCTCGCTCTCGCTCTCGTCACCGCGACCTCCGGCTTTGCCTTCGCGCAGCAGACGCTGAAATTCGGTCTGGCGATGCCGCTGACCGGCGGTCAGGCGTCGTATGGCAACGATCAGGTCAAGGCCGCGCAATGGGCGGTGGAGGAAATCAACAAGGCCGGCGGCATCAACGGCAAGAAATTCGAGATGGTCGTTCTCGACACGCAGGCCGATCCGCAGGTCGGCATTCAGGCGGTCAACCGTTTGATCAGCGTCGACAAGGTGCCGGCTTTCATCACCGCATGGTCGGGTGTCGTGAAGGCGGTTGCGCCCATCGCCAACGACAACAAGATCGTCGAATTGTCGATCGGTGCCAATGCGCCGGATATCAGTAAGCTCGGCGACTACGTCTACACCACGTTCCCGCTGGCGGACGTCGATATCCGCGCCGTCGCCGAATATTCGGCCAAGGACATGGGCAAGAAGAAGGCCGCGGTTCTCTTTATCAACAACGAGACCGGCATCGGCTCGGCCGAAGTTTATCGCGACACGTTCGTCAAGGCCGGCGGACAGGTCGTTGCCTATGAAGCCTACGATCAGAAGGCGACCGACTTCACTGGTCCGCTGTTGAAGATCCGCGCCTCCAACCCGGAAATCATCCATCTCCAGGGCCTAGTGTCCGAATCGCCGCAGGTCATCGCGCAGGCCCGCCAGCTCGGCATCACCGTGCCGATCACGTCCTATTCGGGCATCTATAACCCGAAGCTGATCGAACAGCTTGGTGCGGCAGCGGAAGGCGTCATCGCCACCTCGCTCGCGCCGGGCGCCAGCGACTCGCCGGCGGTGAAGGCCTATGTGGATCGCTGGATGAAGGAAGCCGGCCGCCCGCCGAACGGCCTGCCTTACACCCAGTACCTCTATGACGCGCCGTATCTCGTCGCCGCGATCTTCACATCGCTCGATAAGAAGGGTGTGCCGCTCACCGGCGAGAACGTCCGCAAGGAAATGCTGGCGATCAAGACCTTCGATTTGCCGCTCACCGGCAAAGTGACCTTTGCCGACGACCACACCGTCAATAAGCCGGTCTACCTCGTTGAGGTTAAGGGCGGTAAGTGGACGAGCAAGGCCGTCGTCAACAACAAGTAACGCAGCATGACCGGAGGGCGCGTAAACGCCCTCCGGTCGTCGCCACGAAAGGGCTTCCGCCATGATGAACGTAACGGTTATCAGCCAGATACTCTGGACGTCGATTGCGACGTCCAGCTACTTCGTGCTGTTTGCTGTCGCGTTCGCGCTGATCCTTAAGGTCAACAAAGTTTTCAACTTCGCGCAAGCGGGCATGATGAGCTGCGGCTTCTACGCGGCCTATGTCGCCGTGCGCGTGCTGGAGTTGCCCGGGCCGTTCGGTTTCGCCGCCGCCGTCGCGGGTGGAGCGGCGATGGCGTTCCTGCTCGAACGCTTCGGCTTCTCGGTGCTGCGGCACCGCCGCGCCTCGCCGATGTTCGTGTTCATCTTCACGATCATTGCGTCGCAGTTCATCGCTTATTTTATGATGATGATATTCGGCACCTGGCCGACGACGATCTTCGCCTCGATGTTCTGGCCGGTCACGTTGGTCGGCGAGGTCGCGGTCAGCGCCTGGGACGTACCGGCCATTGGTGCAACGGTCGCCGTCCTCGTCGGGCTGTGGGCGTTCCTGCGCTACACACGGTACGGCCAGTTCATGATCGCGGTCGCCGACAACGCCGATCTCGCCGAGCTGTACGGCATCCGCAAGGACCGCGTACTGATGGTGGCGATGCTGGCCGCCGGCGTCATCGTCGGCATTGGTATGTTCCTTTATGGCACCCGCGCGCAGGTGCAGCCTTCGGCGGCGACCGAATTGATGTTGTTCGCCGTCGCCGCGACGGTGCTCGGCGGCATCGGCAACATCTGGGGCGCAGCCTTGGCGGCGGTCGTCCTCGGCGTCGTCCAGAACAGCTCGATCCTGTTCATCCCGTCGGCGTGGCAGGGCTTCCTGCTCTACGCCTTTCTGTTCTTCGCGATCGTGCTGTTCCCGAGCGGCTTCCACCTGCCGGAACGGAGCAAGAAGCTCAAGCGCACTGTGGCGGCCCCGGTGGTCGCGACAGACGGGAAGGGCGACTGAGCCATGGATTACGTCTACACCATCCTTATCCTGATCGGCCTGTTCGTGATCCTGGCGTCGAGCTTCGACCTGGTGATCGGGCACTGCGGGCTGATCTCGATTGCGCATCCGATCTTCTACGCCATCGGCGCCTATGTTTCGGCGATGCTGGCCAAGGAGGCGGCGGTGCCGATCCCGCTGGCCATACTCTGTGGCGGCGCGGCCGCCTTTGTCTCGTCCGTGCTGGTGGCGCTGCCGTCGTTGCGCGTGTCGGGAGATTATCTGCTGATCGCCAGTATCGGGTTCCAACTCGGGCTGATCGAGTTCGCCAAGCATATTCACAGCATCGGCGGCGCCGGCGGGCTGACGAATATTCCGCCGTTTCTGGTCAACGACTACGGCCGCTTGAGCTACGTGGCGCTGGTGCTGGCGGTGGCCGTGCTGACCGTGCTGTTCGTGCGCTGGCTCACGCACGGGCCTTACGGCCGCATGATGGCGGCGATGCGCGACGACGAATTGGCGTTCTCGATGCTCGGCCGCAACGCCATCTGGCTGAAGGTCTCGGTCTTCGCCATCGGCTCCGGCATTGCAGGCGTCGCCGGCGGACTCTACGCGCATTACTTCCGCTTTCTCGAGCCGGATCAGTTCGGCCTGCTGCAATCCTCCGCGATCCTGACCATGGTGGTGGTCGGCGGCATGCGCACGACGATGGGGCCGGTGATCGGCGCGATCGTCCTGCAAATTCTGCCCCAGGCGATCACGTTCTTCGGACTTCCGCCGAGCATTCTCGGGCCCCTGCAGGGCCTGATGTTCTCGGGCCTCGTGCTTTTCTTCATGTTTGCCCGCCCGCAAGGGCTGCTCGCCGCCCCCGACATCTGGGCCGGACGCAAAGCGAAGGCCGGCGAGCCGCGTGGACTTGCTAAAGGCGGGCTTGCCGATGGTTGACGTTCTTACAGTCAGCGGCCTGGAAAAGCGCTTCGGCGGCATTGTCGTTGCCGACAATATCGAGCTTGCGCTGGTCAAGGGGCGTGTGCTCGGGCTGATCGGGCCCAACGGCGCCGGCAAGACCTCGTTCTTCAATCTGGTCTGCGGCGTGGTGAAGCCGGATGCCGGTTCGATCGTGCTGGCCGGGCAGGAGATCAACAGCCTGCCGATCCGCGAACGCGCGCGCATGGGGCTGGCGCGGACCTGGCAAAATCTCCGGCTGTTCCAGTCGCTGTCGGTGCTCGATAACCTGATGCTCGGCCCGCGCGCCTACTGCGCCGACAATCTTTTCAACGTCATGCTGCGGCCCGGCCATGTCACCGGCGCCGAACGCGACAGCCGCGACCGCGCCTACGCTATCCTCGAACGCACGGGACTGGCCGATATCGCCCAGTCGCCGATCCGCGACATCACTTTCGGCCAGCAGAAACTGGTCGGCGTCGCGCGCGCGCTGATGAACGACGCGCAATGCCTGCTGCTCGACGAGCCGATGGCCGGCGTGGAAGGGCAGGCCTATGCGCTGATCCAGCGTGTCGTGCGCGATATCGCCGCCAGTGGCGTCGCGATCTGCGTGGTCGAGCACAATGTCGCCTTCATCCGCGATCTTTGCGACGAGGGCGTCTTCATGTTCGCCGGCAAGGTGCTGGCGCGCGGCACCGTCGAGTCGCTGATCGCCGATCCCCAACTCACCGAACTCTATTTCGGGACCTGACCAGTGCTGGACATCAAGAACCTCGTTGCCCGCTATGGTCTGCTCGCCGTGATCGGCGATCTGTCGCTGTCGATCGCCGATCGCACCAAGGTCGGAATTTTCGGGCACAACGGCGCGGGAAAGACGACGCTGCTGCGCTGCCTCATCGGCGCGCATCAAAAGAGCGGCGGAACGATCAGCTGGAACGGCGAGGTCCTTCCGGACGGCAATGTGCCGGAGACGGTCAGCAAGGGCATCGCTTTCGTACCGCAGGGACACAATGTGTTCCCGACGCTGAGCGTCGAGCAGAATCTCAAGATCGCCGGCCTGCCGTTCGGTTCGGATTTCCTGCCCGAGGTCTTCAACCTTTTTCCGGTGCTCAACGAGCGGCGCTCGCAGCGCGCGGGCTCGATGTCCGGCGGCGAGCAGCAGATGCTTGCGCTCGGGATGGCGCTGATGACGCGGCCGAAGTGGCTGCTGCTCGACGAACCTTCGACCGGGCTTGCCCCCGTCATCGTCCGTAACGTCATGGACCGTCTGCGCGATGTGAATGCCCGCTTCGGCATGGGCCTGATCGTCGTCGAGCAGAATGTTCCGGCGACGCTCAAGCTGGTCGATCGCGCCGTCATCATCAAGTCCGGCGCCGTCGTGTTCGACGGGGCGGCAGCCGAACTCTCAGCCAATACGGATCTTTGGAAATGGTTCTGAGCGTCAAGCCGAACGTCAATGCCGACGACCGCGCCCGTTCGGCGCAAGCGCTGCGAAGTCTCGTCGACTGGGCTGTGGCCGCCTATGCACGGCCGCTGCCCGACGTCATCCGCTATCGCGCCGCGCTGGTGCTGATGGACGATCTCGGCGCGGCCGTCGCTGCGTCGACCGAGCCCGAAGTCGCGGCCGCCCGCGCGATCGAACTGCGTTCCGCCGGCGGCACGGAAGCGACGGTCTTTGCATCTGGCGCACCGCGCCTGAGCCGCGTCGGCGCGGCCGTCGCCAACGGCATGGCCGCGACCTGGTGCGAACTCGATGAGGGCTATCGTCTCGCGCCCTGCCACGCCGGGGCCTGCATCTGGCCGGCGCTGGTCGCGGAGGCCGAAGCCAGCGGCGCCACCACCGCTGAAACGCTGCGCGCGCTCGCCATCGCCTATGACATCACGGCGCGATTTGCCGAGGCCTTTCCCTTCGCGACGATGAATGTCCATCCCCATGCCGCCTACGCCACCATCGGCGCGACGGCCGGCATCGGCATCCTGCGCAAGCTCAGCGCCGGACAGCTTCTCGATGCGATCACCGGCGCGGCCAGCATGACCTTC
>JAQSCR010000448.1 GCA_029945495.1 Pseudolabrys sp.
ATCGCGTCGAGTAAATTTTGGTCGGTTATGCTGTCGTAGCCCTCAAGCACGATCGTGTCCGCGCCGATATTAAAGTTTAGAATCGTGTTGGCGCCGAGATGGGCCTCCGAATTGAAATGGAACGTATCGGCGCCGTTCGAGGCGAACGATATCGAAATCGTCTGCGACACCAATGCCTGTTGATTGTCGGCAATTGTCACGTCGTAGGATTGCGTCGCCGCGCCGTCGGTGAAAACGCTCGCGATTTCATCGCTAGTCAGATTGAAATGCCAGCCAACCGATCCGGTCCCGTTGGCTTCCATGACATGGCTGCCGTCATTATTGGGATCTTCAAGCGCAAACGTGCCGATAAAACTCTCGCCGCCTTCTTGCACCATCGCGCTGTGCGTGTCGGAAACGTCGGCATCGCTGAACGCAATAGCGCCGCTGACCGCGGCGGCGGCGGTGACATTGCCCGACTCGACCCGGAACACATTGACCCCGACGATGCCGGAATTGCCGACGGTGGAATCGAGCGCGAGCATTGCCGACTGGTTGCCGGACTGAGAAAATTCGTAAGTGTGGCTGGCAATACCGTCGCCCGCGCTATAGCCCGCTCGCGCCGGAATCCCTCCGGAGCCCCCGTTTCCGCCACTCGCGTCGCCCGCCGTCCAGTTGATCGATTCGTAGCGCATGACGATGTCGAAATCGCCCTCACCGGTCCCGATCAACTGAAGCTGGAACGCATTGGCGAGGTTGGTGTGGCCGGAGTAATAACCAACGTCGTCCCAAGTGACCGTCATCACGTGGTTGACCGAGTCGAGATTGTAATAGACCAGGTTCGAGCCGGTTGAATGTCCGTCCGTCCCCGCGCTCGTCGCGCCGCCGCTGGTATCGATGTCGGCCCAGAACGGCGCGATAATCGCCAGCGAACTCGCAGTGATTGCATGCGGCGTGTAGGCACCGCTGGCTCCGCCGAAAGTGACGTTGCCGTTGTTATTGACGTAAAGCGACGTATATGAGTGACCAAAGAAATTGAGTCCGGCGGCGCCGAACACATCGGTAATATTGATCGCACCGGTCGACTCGTCGTCATTCGCGGCAAGGTATTGCGTGCCAAAGCGGGACGGTCCGCCCAGGCCGTTGATCAGGTCGTGGCTGGCCGTCAAATAGGAAGCAGCGGTCGCGCTCAATGTCGGGTTTGTAAATTGGCCGGTCGATGTCGTCCCAACGATCGTGGGCGCGTCGGATGTGCCGCCGATTACAATGGTCACATCCTGTGCGACCACGCCGCCGTGACCGTCGCTAATCTGGACGGTGTAGATCTCAGAGACGCTCTGGCCGCCATTGAGGCCCTGGACCGCGGCATTGTCGACCGTGAAGGTCCACGCCACCTGCCCCTGACCGGAGCCGCCTGGGGATTCGATAATGGTCGGCGTGAAGGTACCCAGCTCACCACCAGGCACGGTGAATCCTGGCGCTTTGGATGTGTCACTGGCGAAACCGATCACCGAGGCCGTATGGGTGTCGGTCAGATCGACATCGGAGAAATTGAAGGCGCCATGGGTCGAGAGCGTGTTCCCGGGCGCGCCCGCAAACGCGGGCGTGGTGTGGTCCTCGGTCACGCTGCCGAAGATGCCGCCCGTGCGATCGACCACGAACACGTCGGACGTGCCGTTGGTGTCGCCGGAGACGAGGTTATTCGCCGTGCTGGCGAAGGCGACGAAGGCTCCTTGGAAATAGTTGCCGGCGGAGATGCTGGAACCGAGCGTGCTGTCGCCGTTGCCCTGGCTGCCGTCGCTGGCGACTGAAACGCGCGTGAAGGTGTGGTTCGCCACGTCGTAGACGAAAGTGTCGCCTTGCCCATTGGTGTCGCCCGGCACCAGGTTGGTCGCCACGCTGGCGAAGATGACCTCGCTGCCATTGGCGCTGATTGTGGCTCGGTAGCTGGCGCCGTTCGCATGGAAGCTCGTATTGTCGGTGACGCCAACAATATTGTTCGTTTCGCGGTCGAAAACGAAAATATCCATTTGGTCGTTCGTAACGCCGCCGGCCTGCGTGTCGAGCGCCTTGGAGTCGCTCTGGAACACGACATAGCGGCCGTCGTTGCTCATCGGCGCCCACCAGTTATCATCGTTGCTACCGGACGATGTCGCGATGATCTGGGCGGTGTTGGTGGCGAGGTCGTAGGTGTAGAGCGTGGCGTCGCCGACCGCCGTAACGGTCCCATCTTCGGGGTTAAAAATTTTCTCCACCGCCCAGAACGTCACATAGTTACCATTGGCGCTGATGTCGGGCTGTTGGATCTCGACGGAATCGTTTGGATTCAAGTTGGGGTCGGGGATGCCGAGCAACGCCAGCGTGATGTCGGTCTGGATATGGCCGGTGAGATCGGTGACGTAGATATGCCGGACAGGTGGACCGGTATTGTCGCCAAAATCAGTGCTCGCAAAGACGATCTGGCCGCCAGCGAAGCGCGGATCGTCGTTGACGGTGAACGGCTGACCAATTGCGGGATTGTTCAGCACGTGCACCGTATCGGCGTCACGGTCATAAACGTAAATATGGCTGACACTGTTAAACCCGGTAGGCGATTTTTCGTCGGCAACCTGAAATACGCCCCTGAACACGACGTTGCTGCCGTCACCGCTGATCGAAAATCCGGAAAAGAACTCGCCCGTATGTTTGGCCGGAATGTGGGCGGCATCGGTCAGTACCGTGGTGGCGTTGGTTAGCCGGTCGTAGAGGTAGACATCGCCCTTGTCGGAATTATTGCCGCCGTTGGGAACTTGCTCGTCGCTGAAGAATACGACCCAGCGTCCGTCGTTGCTCATCGCCGGCGCGATCATCTGCACCGCCAGCGCGTCCGTACCTTCCGGCAGCGGGCTGGGAATCGGTACTTTCACAATGGCCGGCGTGAGGTCGACCGTTGGCGCATCGTTCACCGGCGTCACCGTCACGGTCGCCGTGACGGTGTTACTGAGGTTATGGGCGCCCGCCCCGTCATCGACCTGATAGCTGATGGTGCGCGTCTCGGCAGACGGGTCGTCGCTTGTATTGGCATAAGCCACCGAGCGCAGCGCCGCCTGATAGTCCGCCACGCTGGCGACGCCGCTCAGCGTCAGCACTCCGGTTTCGGAATCGTAATTGGCGGTAATGCCGTTCTGATCCGCGAAACTCAGGACGTCCTGACCAAAATGGAAATTGGCAGAGATGGTGACCGTGGCGCCCCACAAGGTCGCACTGTCGACATCCGACAGCGTCACCACCGCGTCGATCGACGTCGGAGCTTGATTCTCCGTATAGGCCATCGTCGGGCTATTGGGCTGTGCGATAACCGGCGCGTCGTTGACCGCGGCAACGGTAATGTCGATCGTATCCGTCGCGCTCGTTGAATGCCCATCGGTCGTTGTGACGGAAACCGAAGCCTGACCGCTGTATTCGGCCGCCGGCGTGAAACTCATGCCCTCGAGCGCCGCGTTGATGGAATCCTGCGTGCCGGAAAACGTCATGGTCGCGTCGCCGCTGCCGTCGCCGCTCGTGAAGGTGAGCCCGGCAACGCCGCTGAGGCTCAATACGCCATGCGTGGCCGCCACCGTCACCGTCAGCGACGCCGTGTCGGCGTCGAACACCGATATCGCATTGCCATGGGTACTGCTGAAGACGAGCGCGGTGTCTTCGTTGGCGGTCTGCTGCAGCGGCCCGAAAGTCAGCGGCGCCAGATTGGCCGGAATTTTGACTTCCTCGACTGTGGTCGTCTTGTTGCCATCCCCATCGGTTGTCGTTTGCGTCACTGTCGCCGAAGTCGGCGGCGCCGGGTTGCCGTCGTTCGGGTCCGGCGTGCCGTTCGGCCCGTTTGGGTTGATGAAATGCAGATCGATCTGAAATTGCGTGTGCGGCTTATCGGTCGATTGGGGGTTGGGAGTGGCGTTGGGGTCCGGCTGCTGGTTCTGCTGCAGAATCTGATCGCCGATCGCCTTGATGCTCAATATCTGCTGAAGCGCGGCAAGTTCGGTCGCCAGTTGGACCGGCGTTTTCTGAATTTCCTCGGCCAGCACCTGCAGCGGCCCGACCGGCCGCACGAGGATCATCGGGCCGTCCTGCACGACGTTGGCAATGATGTTGCCGCGGCTGTCGAGAATGACCGCGCCGGTCGCGCTCTGCGAGACGTAGAAATTGACCGTGCCGTCGTTGGCGGTGGTCACGCCGCCGACGGTACCGCGAATAGCCATCGTCGCGACCGGCGTGCCGATCTTCATGTCGCCGTTGTGCGCGACTTCGCCGGAAATGAAGGTGAGCGAGCCCTGCACAAGATCGAGCAACTGCGAATTGGCCGAGCCCTTCGGGTCATAGACGAATTCGTTGACGACCAGGCGAGAATTGGCGGTGAGGTTGAGGGTGCTGCCGTCATTGAAGGTGACGCCGAACGTGCCGGCCACGGTTTGCAGCACGTCGCCCTTGAGGATCGCGTCGCCGGCATGCGCGGCCATGGCGACGCCGTTGCGGACGATTGTTGCGTCACTGTCGGCTTGAACGACCCGGCCGATCGCCTGGGCAGGCGGTTGCGCGGTGCCGGCCTGGGCGTATTGCCCTGGCGCCTGCGGACCGGCCAGCGCGGCGACCACGTCGGGCGACAGCGCCGCGCCTTCGGGCGACAGCAATCTGGCGTGCACATCGGTCGCGAAATAGTCGTGGACGACAAAGGCCTTCCCGTCCTCGCCGATCAGAACCAGGTCGGCGCCGGCGCGGCTGAACTGTGCGGTGAACAGCAGATGGCTGTCGGGAATGGTCGCGCTCGGGCCGTCGGAGCCGTTGTCGATCGCGATCTGAGTCGGGGCGGCTGTCGCCGCCGCGGATGCGGCGCCGAACGAAAAATGCTCGCCTTCCCAACCGTCAACGCTGCGTAGCATAACCGCGCGTCCCCTGAGGCCTTGACCGACCCACTCTTGTTCGATTTTTTTGCTTAGAAGCCCCCCGACGAGGCTGGTTAACAAATACTTATCGGTATCAGGGGGTTAGTCAATGCAGATTGGGATAAAGAAGCCAGTATGTACGCGGCAGGATTAATGCGGGGGACGATGCGGCTCGGCCGTCGCAACCACCGGACAAATCTGCATAATAAACCAGCAAAACACCCGCTTTTGATCAATCGAATTGTTTATGACAACGGCGCCGAACGCCTTTCGACCCAAGGGGCCATCTAGCGGGAGAGCCCATCGGTCCCGTAGTCTGCCAATCTTGCGGCCGGCATGACGGCGGACGGTCGCGGTTAACGCGAGCCGGCCATAAAGACGGGGCTGAATATCATCCATGGCACAGCGCAACGTCGACGACCCGCCCGCCAGCCTCGGACCCTATGGACCCGGCACTTATCACATTCTGAAATATTCAGCCTTGGCGCTGGGTCTGGCCGCGATGATGGCGATGACGGTCCCCACCCTTCGGGCCGACTGGTCGCCCTGGCTTGCGACCTGCCTGTGGTGCTGTTTCGGCTTCTTTGTCGCGGAGCTGGCGCTCAAGCTCTGGCAGGGTGCGCACACCGGGCATGTGATGGGCTATCTGCTCTCAGGCACCGGAGCGATCGATATTCTGGCAATCGTTCCCGTTCCGCTCGCGTTGTTCGCCGGCGTTCCGCCAGACACCGCCTGGCTGTTCGCAGCGCTCTGGGTGTTCAAGCTCGCCGCTGCCGTCCCGGGATTGTCGATGCTCGGGCGTATTGTGTCGCTCGAGGCGCGCCCGCTGGCCAGCGTGTTCATCATCTTCCTGATCATATTGCTGCTCGCCGGCGTCGCCTTGCACTTGCTGGAGCGCGCCGCGCAGCCGGACCGTTTCGGCAGCCTGCCGATGTCGCTGTGGTGGGCGGTGACAACCTTGTCCACGACCGGCTACGGCGACGCCGTGCCGGAGACTTTCTTCGGCCGCATGGTCGCGGGCGCCGTGATGGTCTGCGGGCTCGCGGTGTTCGGACTGCTGACCGGCATTCTCGCCACCGGCTTTGCCGCCGAACATCGCCGCCGCGAATTCATCCGCAACTGGGACCTGGTGACCGGCGTACCGTTCCTGCGCAACCTCGATGCACCCGCGATCATCGAACTGACGCGCATGCTGCGCCGGCTGGACCTGCCCGAGCGCAGCATCGTTGTGCGGCGCGGCCGGCCGGGCGACTGTATGTATTTCATCGCGCACGGCGAAGTGGAAGTGAAGGTCGAGCCGCAACCGGTCCGGCTCGGCCCCGGCTCGTTCTTCGGCGAATTCGCCCTGCTCGACGGCGGGCCGCGCAGCGCGACCGTGACGACGACCATGGCCTCGACGCTCCTGGTCCTCGACGTCACCGACTTTCGCGCCTTTACCGCGCATCACCCAGCGCTCGCGCAAGCGGTGGAGATGGAATCGGCAAAACGAAAGACCGATGTCAAAGCCGCGCCACCCGCTCAACCGTGACACGCATCACAGCCTGCGACAGCGTGACGGCGCAATTTCATCCCGCCGCAATTCACAATTGCCATGCGGCGCGAATAGACTATGAACAGGCAAGTTCTCTCGGGCGCGATAGGCGGTGAAGGTCAATGCGAATTCGATTCTGGGGCGTCCGTGGAAGCATCGCCTGTCCAGGGCCCGAAACAATCCGTTACGGCGGTAATACGCCATGCATTGAAGTGCGCTGCGGCGATCACGTCCTGATCTTCGACGCCGGCACCGGCCTGCGTCCGTTCGGCAACGCACTCGTCAAGAACGTGAAAATCCGCACCGTCGATATCTTTCTGACGCATTGTCACCTCGATCACGTGACCGGCCTGCCCTTCTTCGCGCCGTTTTTTGTCGACGGTTACAAGGTTCGCGTCTGGGCCGGCAACCTGCTGCCCGATAGCAGCGTCGAGCAGGTCATGCGCAAGCTGATGAGCTCGCCATTGTTTCCGGTCGAGGTCGAAATTTTCCACGCGGATATCGAATATCGCGATTTCCGCTCCGGCGATGTTTTGCAGCCGTTCGACGGCGTCACCCTGCACACCGCGCCGCTCGACCATCCCGACGGCGCCAGCGGCTACCGGTTGGAATATGGTGGCAAGGTATTTGCATTGATCAGCGACACGTCGGGATTTCCCGGCAAGCGCGACCGCGAACTGGTGTCGCTGGCGCGCGGAGCCGATATTGTGGTGTACGATGCGACGTTCACGGAAGAGGAAATCGCCACGCGCGAGAGCTGGGGCCATTCCACCTGGCAGCGCGGCATTCGCCTCGCCGATGAAGCCGGCGCCAGGCAACTCTGCCTGTTTCACCATGACCCGTCGCATGACGACGATTTCATGGATGCGCTGGCCGCCGACGCCAGCGATGCGCGGCCCGGCACGATCACGGCGCGCGAAGGCCAGATCATCGATTTATGAGATCGCGGCTTTAGACACATAGAGGAATTTGGGCGGGGAATTTGGACATGGATCACGATACGCTGCACAGCATTACGGTCGTCCTGGGGTTCATTGCCGGTGCGCTGTACATTGCCAGCCATTACATGAAGACAATGGTGCCGCTGCGCATTTGTGAAATTGCCAGCAATGCCCTGTTCGTCATTTACGGCGCTATGTATCCGTCATGGCCGACGCTGGCGCTCTACGGCATCCTCGTGCCGCTGAACTCGCTGCGTCTTTATGAAATGCTGCAACTGGTCAAGAAGGTCCGCTCGGCCTCGCAAGGCGACCTGTCGATGGACTGGCTGAAACCGTTCATGCACAAGCACTCCTACAAGAAGGGCGACCTGCTGTTCCACAAAGACGATCACGCCGAGGAAATGTTCTACATCGTCAGCGGCACCTGCCGCATCAAGGAACTCGGTATCGACTTGCAGCCGGGCCAACTGGTCGGCGAAATGGGCTTCCTGACGCCGGAGCACAAGCGCACCCAAACGGTCGAATGCCTCGACGATGTCGAGATGCTGACCATCACCTACGATAAAGTCAGCGAACTCTATTTCCAGAATCCGACCTTCGGATTCTATTTCCTCAAGCTGACCAGCGAGCGACTGTTGCAGAACGTCAAGCGGCTGGAACGTGAGCTCGAGGCCCGCCCGCACGCGGTGCCGGCCTGACGCAGGCGGTCCCAGGCGGTCCATTGATTCACTCAATGTCAACCGACCGCCTTCACCGTCGGTTTACCTTCACCGCGAAAGCACCCCCACGCACCGTGCCAGTTTAACCGGAACTAAGCGGCATTCCCTTTAGTTGTAGTCCCGAGAAGCGGGAGCAGATCGGCATCTTAAAGCCGGCGCAACGCCCGCTCACAGGGGCGTTGAAATGTCGGCGTTTTTGCAGGCGCGCGCTGCCGCGCGCGTGGTTGCCTTGATGACCATTGTCGGCCTTTGCGCCAGCGGGACAGCGGCCCAACCGGCGCCGCCTTTGCCGTCCGGCCTGGACCTGGATCTCCAGCTTAATGTGCGGCTCGATGGGCCGGCTAACCTCCAAGCTGATCCGCAAACCAATATGCAATTCGCCGCGCTCGGCCCGGTCGAGGCGGCCGCGCCGTCCGCCCCCGCCGCGCCGGATCACGGTCCGTTCGGAACGATCGCCGCACATAACGGCGCAATGTCCGCCAAGTGGCGCGGTCTGCAGCCGGCGATTCAACTGGAAGCCCGTATTCTCGAGCTGTGCCGTTCCGATCGGACGCTATGCCCGCCGGCCGCGGCGCGCTTTCTGGCCATCGTCGAGACCGCCCGCAATCGCAGCGGTCGCGCCCGCATCGGTGAAATCAACCGCGCCATCAATCTCGCCATCCGGCCGGCCAGTGACGCGGCCCGTTATCAGGTCGCGGATGTATGGACGACGCCGCTGATGACCTTCGCGACCGGCACCGGCGACTGCGAGGACTATGCCATCGCCAAATACGTCGCCTTGCGCGGGGCCGGCCTCGCGCCGGAAGATCTGCGCATCGTCATCCTACGCGATGCGTCGATCAATCAGGATCACGCCGTCACGGCCGCGCGCGTCGACGGTGAGTGGCTCATTCTCGACAACCGTCACATGATCCTTCTGACCGACAGCGAGAGCGCCAACATGACGCCGCTGGTGGCGCTCGATCATCAGGATGGCGTCCGCAACGCCACGGCCGCGACACCGTCCTGAGCCGGTTCGAAGCCCTCCGCAAAACGACAGAGTTGCCGAAGCATACGGTGGCGTGCTGAAGTTTGGGCAGACCCGGCCTATAGGGATGCCACAATGCCATCCTACCGCGATTTGATTGACGAACTGCTGCAACACGGGACCTCGACCTTGTGCGAGGCGTCCGGGCTGCCATCCGCCCTCGACTACAATATCCGCCCGGTCTGGCCGGGCGCGACGATCGCCGGTGCGGCCTTGCCGTTGCGCTGCGCGCCCGGCGACAATCTCGCCATTCATCTGGCCGTCGAACAGGCAAATCCCGGCGACGTACTGGTGGTCGATGGCCATGGCTATATCGCGGGCTACTGGGGCGAGATCCTGACCGTCGCGGCGCAGGCGCGCGGTATTGCCGGGCTGGTGATCGACGGCGGCGTGCGCGATCTGGCGGCGCTGGAGAAGCGCCAATTTCCGGTGTTCGCGCGCGGCATCGCCATGCGCGCGGCGGTGAAGCTGCATGCGCCATCGGTCGGCGAGCCGATCGTGATCGCCGATGTCGCTATCGCGCGCGGCGATCTGATCGTTGCCGACGCCGACGGCGTCGTCGCTATCCCGCAAGCCGAGGTCGAGCGAACTTTGGCCGGCGCGCGCCAGCGCACCGAAAAAGAAGCCGCCATCATGCGGCGTCTGCAGGCCGGCGAGACTACGGTGCAAATTCTCGGACTTAAAGGCGGAAAGTAATGGCCTCCAGCGTGCAGACATTCGACTACATCGTCGTCGGCGCCGGCTCCGCCGGCTGCGTGCTGGCCAATCGGCTGAGTGAATCGGGCCGGCACCGCGTGCTGCTTCTCGAAGCGGGCCCCAAGGACAGCAATATCTGGATTCATATTCCGCTCGGCTACGCCAAGCTGTTCACCAACCCGAAAGTCAATTGGCTCTACAAGACCGAGCCGGAGCCAGAGCTCACCGACCGGCAGATCATCCAGCCGCGCGGCAAGGTTCTGGGCGGCTCGAGTTCGATCAACGGCCTGCTTTATATCCGCGGCCAGGCGCAGGACTTCGACCACTGGCGGCAGCTCGGCAACACCGGCTGGGGCTTCGACGACGTGCTGCCCTATTTCCGCAAGGCCGAGGACCAGGAACGCGGTGCCGACGACCTGCATGGCGCCGGCGGCCCGCTCGCGGTCTCCGATGTCAGCGAGCCGCATCCGCTGTGCGAAGCCTTCATCGGCGCCGCCGAGCAAGCCGGCTTTCCACGCACCGAGGATTTCAACGGCGCAAGCCAGGAAGGCGCCGGCTATTTCCAGCTCACCGCCCGTAACGGGCGGCGCATATCGACCGCCGCCGGTTATCTGCGCCAGGCGCGGAAGCGGCCCAATTTGACGGTCGCGACCGGCGCGCTGGCGAGCCGGATTCTGTTTGAAGGACGGCGCGCCACCGGCGTCGACTATCGACAGGATGGCGACGTCCATACCGCGCAGGCAAACATCGAGGTCATTGTCGCCGGCGGCGCATTCAATTCGCCGCAGCTGCTGCAGCTCTCGGGGGTCGGACCGGCGGAACACCTGCGCTCGCTCGGCATCCCGGTGATCGCCGACATGCCCGGCGTCGGCGCCGACCTGCAGGACCATTATCAGGTCCGCATGCAGTATCGCTGCACCGAGCCGATCACGATGAACGACGTGGTCAACAGCTGGCATCGCCGCATCGGCGCCGGTTTGCGCTACATCGTGTCGCGCAAAGGCATGCTGACCATCGGCGCCGGTTATGCCGGGGCTTTCCTGCGCACGCGGCCGGAGCTGGAAACGCCGGACGTGCAGATCCATTTCATCATCTTCAGCGCCGAGACCACCGGCGCCAACTTGCACCCCTTCCCGGGCTTCATCGCCTCGGTCTGCCAGCTGCGGCCGGAGAGCCGCGGCTTCGTGCGCATCAAGTCCAGCGATCCGGCCGCGCCGCCGGCGATCCAGCCGCATTATCTATCCAGCCGCTTCGACCGCGATACGACGCTCGATGGCATGAAACTGCTGCGCAACATCATGGGCCAGCCTGCGATGCAGCATTACATCGCCGAAGAGCGTGCGCCGGGAGCGGCCTGCACCAGCGACGCCGATCTGCTGGCCTACGCGCGCGCGACCGGCACCACGGTCTTTCACCCGACCAGCACCTGCCGGATGGGCTCCGATCCGGCCGCCGTGGTCGACGAGCGGCTACGCGTGCACGGCCTCGGTGGGCTGCGGGTGATCGACGCCTCGGTGATGCCGACTTTGGTGTCCGGCAATACCAATGCGGGGATCGTGATGATCGCCGAAAAAGGCGCCGACATGATTCTTGAGGATGCCAAACGGCCGGCGCTGGCCGCCACCGGGTAGCTTTTTTAATTGCGCATGATCTTGTCCGACCTTCCTTCGCCCGCCGAAGCGGGCTTCGCGAAGGCGGGAAACCGGTTCCCACTTTACGGGATCATGCGCTACATCGTCGCGCCGATCTGCCAGGGCACGAATTCCAGATCGCCGTAGCCGAGATCTTCCGATTTGGTGTGTCCGCCGGAGGCGACCGACAGCACTTTCTTGAAGATCTCCTCGCCCTTCTGCTCGAGCGTGACGCCGTCGAGGATATCGCCGCAATTGATATCCATGTCGTCGGTCATCGTCTCATAGACATAATGATTGGTGGCGAGCTTGATCGACGGCGTCGGCTTGCAGCCGAAGGCGGAGCCGCGGCCCGTGGTGAAGCACATCACATTGCAGCCGCCAGCCACCTGCCCGGTCGCGCCGACCGGATCGAAGCCCGGCGTGTCCATGAAGACGAAGCCCTTTTCGCGGATCGGCTCGGCATATTCATAGACCGCCCGCAATGTCGTCGAGCCGCCTTTGGCCGCGGCACCCAAGGACTTCTCCAGAATCGTGGTAAGCCCGCCAGCCTTGTTGCCTGGCGACGGGTTGTTGTTCATCTCGCCGCGATTGCGCTCGGTGTACTCTTCCCACCAGCGAATGCGCTCGACCAGTTTCTCGCCGACCGCGGCATTGACTGCGCGCCGCGTCAGCAGGTGCTCGGCGCCGTAGATCTCCGGCGTCTCGGCCAGCACGCCGGTGCCGCCGTGCTTGACCAGAAGGTCGACCGCCGATCCCAGCGCCGGATTGGCGGTGATGCCGGAATAGCCGTCGGAGCCGCCGCATTGCAGCGCCAGCACGACTTCGGAAGCCGGCCGCGTTTCCCGCTTGGCCTTCGCCGCGATCGGCAGCATCGCGCGGATACGTTCGACACCTTCGGCGATCGTCTTCTTGGTGCCGCCGATCGCCTGGATGGTCATGGTCTGGAAATGATCGCCCTCGACCAGAGCGTAATTGTCCTTCATGCGGTCGATCTGAAACATCTCGCAGCCCAGCCCGACCATCAGCGCGCCGCCGAGATTGGGATGCGTCGCGTAGCCCCATTGCGTCCGCAGCAGCACATCCCAGCCTTCGCCTTTCGACGCCATGCCGCAGCCGGTGCCATGCACGAACGGCACCACGCCGTCGATCTCCGGATAGTCCTTGAGCATGTCGGAGCGGTTGACGGCTTCGGCGATGAATTTCGCCACCGTGGCTGAGCAGTTCACCGAAGTCAGCACGCCGATATAGTTGCGGGTGCCGGTGCGGCCGTTCGGTCGAACATAGCCCTCGAATGTCTCGCGCAACTCGGGCGGCAGAATCTCGTCGTTCTTGGCGCCTTCGGCAAAGTGATAGTCGCGCGCGAAATCGTGCATGACGACGTTGTGCTCGTGCACCCAGTCGCCCGGCGCGATCGGCTTTGATGCGAAGCCGATGATCTGCCCGTATTTGCGGACCGGTTCGTTCAGCGCAACCGGCGCGATCGCCATCTTGTGGCCGCGCGGAATTCGCTCCGATGCCGTCGCACCGCCCGCCGCCGTTCCCGCCGGTATCTGATCGACCGCGACGATCACGTTGTCGGCGTTCGAAAGACGAATGAAACGGGGAGCATTCACCGGGCAGTCTCCTGTTTAAATCGAACGGCAGCATCGATACGCGCCTACATCATGCGGATCGCAGCCGCGGCAACAAGCATTGTTTAGACTAACATGAACGTTGCGTACGCATCTATTTGCTGCGCTGCAAAAAAGGAACCCGGCCTCCGCCGAGCATTAAATTTACGAAATGTGCGCCCGAGCCTTGTTTATTCGCTAGCCGCCGATAGAGGAGCGAGTTATCCTTATTTCAAGGCCATAAAACAAAACGCCATCGGGGAGGACACTATGGGTACACGTATTTCACGTCGTTCCGTTCTCAAGACCGCTGCTCTTGGCTCTGCTGCCGTCATTTCCGCGCCCTATGTCAGCGGCACTTACGCCGCCGGCACATTAAGCCTTGGATGCTGGGATCACTGGGTGCCCGGCGCCAACAAGGCGCTCGATAAGCTCTGCAAAGAGTGGGGCGACAAGAACAAAGTCGAAGTTCACGTCGACTACATCACCTCGCAAGGCGAGAAGGACAAGTTGACCGCCGCGGCCGA
>JAQSCR010000449.1 GCA_029945495.1 Pseudolabrys sp.
CGAGCCGCTTCGACAGCTCGACCGCCGCTTGCGCCGACGACTGCGCCTGCGTCAGGAAGCCGGCGAGTTGGCGGCTGGCAACCGCTTCGGCATAGGCGCGGCGCGCCTCGAAGCCGGTACGCAACGTCGCCTCGACCGCGCGCAGTTGCGCCTGTCGGAAGCGGTCGCTGGCGACATCGGCGCGCGCCGGCAGGGTCGCGAGCGAGAGAATAGTCGCGACGATCTGCGCCTCGAGTTCGAAGCCGCCGCCGCCGGCGATGCGCGACAGGCTGAATCTGGGCGAAGGCGGCAGGCTGGCGCGCACGCGCGCCGCTTCGGCAATGCCAAGCTCGTTATAGTCGGCCTGCAGGTCGCGATTGTTCAGCAGCGCGATCTGCACCGCTGCGTCGGCGTTCAGCGGCCGCCTGAGCAAGGTGGCAACCGTCCGGTCGGCGGCGGCAAAGTCGTCGTCGTTTTGCAACGTGACAACATCGGCCTTCAGCGCCGGTGCGGTCATGCCGCTGACGGCATCCATGCCGCCATCGCTTGAAAAGCTCGCGCAGCCACCCAACAATGCCGCGGCAAGACATGCCACGCCTGTAAAGCGTGCGAAGCGCACCGAATGCGCAACCATGAAAATTCTCCTGACAAAACGATCGTCGCCGCACGCCGCGTTTCACGCGGACGCGCAAGGCTTGGACAAGATCGCTGTCAGGCGATGGGAGGTCGGTGGAGGGGGGCGGGTGCGCGGCCGGTCAGGCCGTTCGCGACCGCAGGCACCGAAGGCGACGCGGGCGCGAATGCGCCGAAAGTCAAGTTAACGCTATACGCAAGCGCGGACACGCAGAACAGGCCGCAGCAGTTTCCCGCATCGGCTTTGCCATCCTGGTTGGAGTGGTGATCCGGCAAGCTGCTTGGCTCGTGCTGGTGAACGGCCCCATTGCCGTGCGCATGCGACATTCCGCCATGCTCGGCCGCATTCGCCATTGTATTTTTGTCTTGCAGGCAATGGAACACGGTCGGGCTATCGCCAAATGCCAGCGCCGCGGCGGGTACCACGACGCAAAACGCGTAAGCCATGGCGATCAGGATCGCCGCGCGCCGCCGCAGATTTTTGGTCAAACTATGCATCGCGCTTTGGGCACTGATATCCGTAACGTCAAAACACCCTAACACGATCTGTTCGCGCCCGAAAATGGCCGGGTCATGGCGAAAGAGATGCTTTCCCCATTTTTGGTTTATATGGCCCGGCCTCGAAGAAATGTGTCGGCAAACGCAAATGCCCGGCGCGGGGCCGGGCATTGCATGAAAAGCAGCGTCTTCAGCGCTTACTTCCACTCCACCTTCTTGATCTCGTAGCCCTTGGCGCCGCCAGGGGCATTGACTTCGACGACCGCGCCCTTGGCCTTGCCGATCAGCGCCTTGGCCAGCGGCGAGGTGATCGAGATGCGGCCCTTCTTGGCGTCGGCTTCCGGCTCGCCGACGATCTGCCACACCTTCTTCTCGTCGGTGTCCTCGTCGACCAGTGTCACGGTGGCGCCGAAGGTAATCGTGTCGCCCGACAGCTTCGAGACGTCGATGATCTCGGCGCGCGCGAGCTTGTCCTGCAGCTCGTCGATGCGACCCTCGTTGAGCGACTGCTGCTCCTTGGCGGCGTGATACTCGGCATTCTCCGACAGATCGCCGTGCGAACGCGCTTCGGTGATCTGCTGAATGATGCGCGGACGCTCGGTCGATTGGCAGTGCTTGAGTTCGGCCTCGAGCGTCGTGTAGCCCGCCGCCGTCATCGGAATCTTTTCAACCATCGTCATTCTCCTCCTGGCGGGCGTCAGATCACTTGAACGCGCCGTAACGCCGCCAAGCCCTTCCACTTTTGAAAACCGTGTCGCTACTCGAAATTCGACTCCGGCCATGGGTTGCCCCATCCCGGAGTCATGTCATTGCCCAGCCTAACGCGCGCCGCCCTTCCAGGTTCAAACTATCGCGGAAAAGCCCGCTCAGGCCAAAACCTGATCAAACCTTGCCGGGGAAATAGCTCTGCAACGCGCGAACCTCGAGATCGCCCCCGAGGTAGGCTTTTATACCCTGCGCTGCCGCGACGGCACCTGAAAGAGTGGTGTAGTACGGCACTTTATGCAAGAGGGCCGCGTTGCGAAGCGAGCGGCTGTCGGCCAAAGCCGCGGAGCCGTCGGTGGTATTGAAAACCAGCTGAACACCGCCGTTTTTGATGGCATCGACGATATGTGGCCGGCCTTCGAGTACTTTATTGATCCTGACGGCCGCGACACCGTGTTCGGCCAGATAGCGCTGGGTGCCCGATGTCGCAATGCACTTGAAGCCGAGGGACACCAGCAGCTTGATCGACGGCAGGATGCGCTCCTTGTCCGCGTCGCGCACCGAGACAAACATCGTGCCCGAGCGCGGCAGATTGGTGCCGCCGCCGATCTGGCTTTTGGCGAAGGCGGTCTCGAACGTCATGTCGATGCCCATCACCTCGCCGGTCGACTTCATCTCCGGGCCCAGCACCGTATCGACGCCGGGGAAGCGTGCGAACGGGAACACAGCTTCCTTCACGGCGCGGTGGCTGTAGACCGGCGGCTTGAGATTGAAGGATGCGAGGCTTTCGCCGGCCATGACGCGCGAGGCGATCTTGGCGACCGGCAGGCCGATCACCTTGGCGACGAACGGCACCGTCCGCGAAGCGCGCGGGTTGACTTCGAGTACGTAGATGTCGCCGTCCTTGATGGCGTATTGCACGTTCATCAGGCCGCCGACATTGAGCGCCAGCGCCAGCTCGCGGGTCTGCCGCTCCAACTCGGCGATGGTCTCTTTGCTCAGCGAATGCGGCGGCAGCGCGCAGGCTGAATCGCCGGAGTGAATACCAGCTTCCTCGATATGTTCCATGATGCCGGCGATGAAGGTGTCCTTGCCGTCGGCCAGGCAATCGACGTCGACTTCGGTGGCGTCCGACAGATACGAGTCGATCAGCAGCGGGCTCTTCTTCGACACCACCAGTTCGGACGGCCGGTCGAGCGTGGCGGCGAGCCGCGCCACGTAGCGTTCGAGATGCGCGGAGTCGCGCACGATTTCCATACCGCGGCCGCCGAGCACGTTCGACGGACGGATCACGACCGGATAGCCGATCTTGTCGGCTATCTCGCGCACAGCCGCCGGCGAGGTGGCGATGCCGTTGTTCGGCTGACGGATGTTGAGTTTGTCGAGCAGCGACTTGAAGCGGTCGCGGTCTTCCGCGAGGTCGATTGCATCGGGCGACGTGCCAAGGATCGGGATTTTCGCCTTCTCGAGCGCATCGGCCAGCTTGAGCGGCGTCTGGCCGCCGAACTGCACGATCACACCGTGCAGCGTGCCGTTCGATCGCTCGGTGTCGATGATCTCCAGCACGTCTTCCGGCGTCAGCGGCTCGAAATACAGGCGGTCCGAGGTGTCGTAATCGGTCGACACCGTTTCCGGATTGCAATTGACCATGATGGTCTCGTAGCCGGCTTCTTTCAGCGCGAAGCAGGCGTGGCAGCAGCAATAGTCGAACTCGATGCCCTGGCCGATGCGGTTCGGCCCGCCGCCGAGAATGACGACCTTCTTCTTGTTGGATGGGCGCGCTTCGTCGGCCATCTGGCCGGCAAACGAGGTCTCATAGGTCGAATACATATAGGCGGTCGGCGAGGCGAATTCGGCGGCGCAGGTGTCGATGCGCTTGTAGACCGGGCGCACGGCGAGCTTGCGTCGCGCCGCCATCACCGCGTCGGCATCGCCGCCGGTGAGCTTTGCCAGGCGCTTGTCGGAGAAACCCATCGCCTTGAGGCGGCGGAACGGCGCCGCCGTCGTCGGCAGGCCCTTCGCCTTGATCTCGGCTTCGCTCTCGATGATGCCGCGAATTTCCTTGAGGAACCACGGATCGATGCGGCAGGCGTTATGAATGAGCTCGTCGCTGGCGCCCAGCCGCATTGCCTGCGCGACTTTCAGCAGCCGGTCCGGCGTTGGCGTGCCAAGCGCGGCGCGGATAGCCGCCTTGTTGTCGGCGTCGTCGACGCCCTTGGCGGTGTCGAAGCCTTCGATGGCGATCTCGTCGAGCCCGGTCAGGCCGGTCTCCAGCGAGCGCAACGCCTTCTGCAGGCTTTCCTGGAAGGTGCGGCCGATCGCCATGGCTTCACCGACCGACTTCATCGACGTGGTCAGCACATTGGACGCGCCGGGGAATTTCTCGAAGGCGAAACGCGGGATCTTGGTGACCACATAATCGATGGTCGGCTCGAACGAGGCCGGCGTCGCACCGCCGGTGATGTCGTTGGCGATTTCATCGAGCGTGTAGCCGATAGCCAGCTTGGCGGCGACGCGGGCAATCGGAAAGCCGGTGGCTTTCGAGGCGAGAGCAGATGAACGAGAGACTCGCGGGTTCATCTCGATCACGACAAGCCGGCCGTCGGCCGGATTGACCGCGAACTGCACGTTCGAGCCGCCGGTCTCGACGCCGATCTCGCGCAACACCGCGATCGAGGCGTCGCGCATGATCTGGTATTCTTTGTCGGTCAGCGTCAGGGCCGGGGCGACGGTCATCGAGTCGCCGGTATGCACGCCCATCGGATCGATGTTCTCGATCGAGCAGATAATGATGCAGTTGTCGTTTTTGTCGCGGACGACCTCCATCTCGTATTCCTTCCAGCCCAGCACTGACTCTTCGATCAGCACTTCACTGGTGGGCGAGGCATCGATACCGCCTTCGACGATGTCGATGAATTCGGCCTTGTTATAGGCGATGCCGCCGCCGGTGCCGCCCATCGTGAAGGACGGCCGGATGATGCAGGGCAGGCCGATGTCTTCCAGCGCTTCCAGCGCCTGGATCAGCGTCTTGACCTGATGCGAGCGTGGCGAAGGCAGGCCGATCTTGGTCATGGCGTTGCGGAACAGCTCGCGGTCTTCCGCCTTGTCGATGGCATCCGCCGTGGCGCCGATCATCTGCACGTCGTATTTCTCGAGCGTACCCATTTTGCGCAAGGACAGCGCGCAGTTGAGCGCGGTCTGCCCGCCCATGGTCGGCAGCAGCGCGAAGCCGCCGGGAATGGCGTGGCGCTCCTTGGCAATGATCTTCTCGACGATTTCGGCGGTAATCGGTTCGATATAGGTGGCGTCGGCGAGATCCGGGTCGGTCATGATCGTCGCCGGATTGGAATTGACCAGGACGACCCGGTAGCCCTCTTCCTTCAGCGCCTTGCACGCCTGGGTGCCGGAATAGTCGAACTCACAGGCCTGGCCGATAACGATCGGGCCGGCGCCGATGATCATGACGGTCGAGATATCGGTGCGTTTGGGCATTGGACTCCGGAATTCGACGCAAAAAAAGGGCGCGCCTGCGCGCGCTTCCCCGGACCGCGCCGAGGACGTTTCCCCTCGCGCGAGCGGTGCTTAGACCATAATCGGCGGGGTGGGAAGGGTTAGCGGGAGATAAGCGGTGGATGGATAAATCGATGCATTTACGGCGGAATTCGCCGCGGCGCCGGGCCTTTGGCTGCTCGAATCCGGGCTTATGCCGGGTAGCCGGCCGGGAGGCCGGCGCAGGCGGCGGCGCTCACATCGCCTTCTGTTTGTGCCCGCATTCCTTGCAGTGGTACTCGACCCGGGTCTGGCCGGGCGCGGCGCTGACCTTATTGATCGCGCCGCACTTGCCGCACTTGGTTTCGATGCGGGTGTCGCCCTGCTTGATCGAAACGGTCTTCTTCGCCATTGCCTCGCGGATCAGCCGTTCCGCCTCTTCGCGCATTTCCTGTTTCGACATTGCTCGCCCGCCGCGGATGAAAACCGGCTGCGTCTTACTATTCGCGCCACCCCCTGTCCATGGTGCGGATGATAGGCGCGGGGGTATCGGCGGGCTCAACCGACGGCGGGGCCGAGTTTGGCGTATTTCACCAGCCCGGCCGGAACCGGAATCCGCAGGCCCAGCAGGTGAAAACTCAAGGTCTTGCCGTGGGAATCGAGGTTGAGCGCCTGGGTGACGCCGCCATCGAGCACGTCGTCGAGCACGAAATTGAGCGCGTGAATTTTCGGCAGTTCGTAGCGCTTCACGGCGCTCGGCCGGCGGTGCGCAAAGCGCGCCGCTACCGCAGCCTCCGTCACCTGCTCGACCAGCAACGGGTAGAGCGCGGGCGCGTAGGCGATAAGCGAAATATTGAGGCGGTTGCCCTTGTCGCCGGTGCGCGCATGGGCCAGCGCGTGCAATTCGAGTTCAGGCACGGCGCGCCTCCATGATCTCGACCTTGGCCTTGACCGCGTCGCGCGGGACGAAGCAGGAGGTCGCGGCGATGCGTGGCCGCAGCGACAGGCGAATGCCGCCGCCGGCGGCGGGGCCGGCGCAATACAGCGCCTCGACTTCCTGCAGGCCGCGCTCGACCAGCGCCGTGTCGTTGCCGGCAAAGGCGACACGCAGGCGCACGTCGCTCGACGGTTCGGCCGGCCACTGGTCGGGATCGTCGAACGCGCGGCCGTCATCGTCAGCGAGCACGCTGAGCACGCCGATAATGTCGCAGCGAATGCGGATATCCTTCGGGCTGCGCTTCTTCACGATATCGGCGGCAAGCCTGGCGCGCGCCAGCGCATTCGGCCCGTAATAGGAGATTTCGCCTTCGGCGATGAAACCGCCGTCGTAGCAGACCGTGACTTTCAGTGTGTCCGGCCGCCGGTGTCCGGTGATGCCATCGACGCGCACGCGGTCGTGACCGAGTTCGACGATTGCCGCATTGCTGATGTCGGCGGCGACGTCGGGCGTCAGGTAGGCCGCCGGATCGTGCACCTCGTACAGCAGTTGCTCGGCGACGGTGCGGCGGTCGACCAGGCCGCCGCCCTGCGCCTTGCCGATGATGAATTGCCCGCTGCGTTCGATCGCGGCGATCGGATAGCCGATATTCTCCGGCTGCGGCACATCCTTGAAACCGGGATCGGCGAAATAGCCGCCGGTAACCTGCGCGCCGCATTCGAGCAGGTGGCCGGCCATGGTGCCCTGGCCGAGGCGATGCCAGTCGTCATAGGCCCAGCCGAAAGCGTGAATGAGCGGCGCTAGGGTCAGCGACGGGTCGGCGACCCGGCCGGTGACGACGATGTCGGCGCCTTCGCCGAGTGCCTCGACGATGGGCGCGGCGCCAAGATAGGCGTTGGCGGAGACAAGCAATTTGCTGTCCGGCAGGTCGTCGGTTGCGGCGCGCAGCACTTCGATGCCGTCGGGGCCGAGCATGTCGTCGCCGGTGACGACGCCGATCCGCGCCGGTGTGCCTAATTCCGACGCCAGTTCGGCGATCAACTTCGCCGCCGCCGGCGGATTGCCGGCGCCGAAATTGCCGATGATGGCGATTTTGGCGTCGACGCAGTCCTTGAGCACCGGCGTCAATAACGCCTTGAGTTTGGGCTCATAACCGAGGTTCGGATTTTCGCGGCGGCGCAATTGCGCGAGCGCCAATGTCCGCTCGCCGAGTGTTTCGAAAATGATGGCGGCCTTTTCGCCCGACGCGCGCAGATCGCGCACCACGGCAATGGGTGCATCGATGCGGTCGCCGGAATAGCCCGCGCCGGCGCCGATCAGCATTCGCTCCGCCATCCGCGTTTCCCCTTGCGCCCTGATGCGCGGGCGCAGTCTCGGGCGGTCGGTCGGGGAAAGTCAACGCGCGGAAAGCTATCGCCGCTAAAGTGGAAAGATTGGAGGCCCGGCCTGGAATTGAACCAGGCTGGAAAACCTTGCGGGGTTCTCTGCGTAATCTCTCCGCCACCGGGCCGTCGCCGGTTTACGCCGCGGAGCGTTGACGGAAGGTTACAGACGGCCGCCCGATACCAGTCGCCCGGTCACGCGGTTAATGCCGCCTTACCACTTCCCGGCCAATTGTCGCGATCTTCAGGCCGGCTTCGACAGGAACGTCATGCCGGTCAAACCGCCGGCGCGGTATGTTCGTTCGGATCGTTGTCGCGGAACCAGCGCGCTATCCAGGGCACGAACGCCTTCACCTTCGCCAGGCCGGCGAGCGAGCGCGGATAGACCGCGGTCAGCGGGCGCGACGGCAGACGATAGCGCCGCAGCAGCGGAACGAGCGAACCGGACGCCAGGTCGGCGGCGATCGCATAGCACGGAAGGATGGCGACCCCGAGCGACCGCAACGCCGCGTTCCGCAGCACGATCCCGCTGTTGGAGCGGAACGGTCCATCGATCTTGATCGAGCTGCGTTCGGCGCCCTTCTCGAACCGCCAGATGCTGTCGTTCAATTCGAGATTGAGATGCGCCAGGCAGGGATGGTTCTTGAGGTCCTGCGGACGATGCGGCTGCCCGTGCCGGCGCACATAGTCCGGCGTCGCGCAGATGACCCATTCCAAGGCGGCGATCCGCCGTGAGATCAGCGCGGAATCCCGGATGGACGAGATGCAGATTGCGATATCGTAGCCCTTCTCGGTGAATTCGTTCGGGCGGAACGAAAAATCCTCCAGCGACAGCGACACGTGGAAGCGCGGTTCGGCTTCGGCGAATTTAAACAGCGCGTCGGCCAGCTTCAGCTCACCGAATGATTTTGGCGCGACGATCTTCAGCACGCTCGCGTTGCGATCGCGATAGCGCGCGAAATCCTGCTCGCGTTCGAGCTCGCGAAACACCCGCTCGCAGAATTTCAGATAAGTCTGCGCTTCCTCGGTCGGCACCACGTTGCGGGTGGAACGGCTGAGCAGCGTGAAGCCGAGGTGGCGTTCGAGTTCGATGATATGTCGCGAAATCAACGCGCGCGACACGCCGAGCTGACGTGCGGCGGACGAGAAATTGCCCGCGTGCATGACGCGGACGAAACTGCGCATCGCCTTCAGACGGTCCACGGCTTGGCCTTTGTCAACTGTTCTGCGACAGTCATGTGCATAATCAGCACTTTCATCGGCCGGCCGTCAATCCTAGGCTTACTGCAACAAAGAGGCCGCGCCCGAGAGGGCTGCGGCCGACAAGCAAGTCAGGGAGTGTTGCGCCGTGAATATTCGCGCCACCGTTGCCACGTCAATGCCGCCGTTCCGGGCCGAGCATATCGGCAGCCTGTTGCGCCCGGCTGAGTTGATGGCGCAGCGCGCCAGGTTCGCGCGCGGCGAAATCGACCAGGCGGCGATGACCGCGGCGGAAGACAGCGCCATCCGCGACGCGATCCGGCTGCAGGAGCAACTCGGCTTCAAATTCGTGACCGACGGCGAATTCCGCCGCCGTTCGTATCATACGTTCTTCTATCGTCAGCTTGGCGAGATCGGCATCGATACGGTCGGCGACGCGACTGAAGCGGGCCGCGGCTCGCAGCCCGTCGCCATGATCGGCAGCCGCGTCCGCTGGACGCATCCGATCAATGCCGCCGACGTCGCATTCCTCAAGGCCAATTCCGACCGCGTGCCGAAGATCACCATTCCGGGGCCGTGCGCCCTGCATTTCCGCGGCGGCGACGCCGCGGTCACCGCGGTCGCCTACAAGGACGTCGATCAGTTCTGGTCGGACACCATCGAGGCGTTCACCAAGGAGCTGCGTGCTCTCGCCGATGCCGGCTGCCACTACGTGCAGATCGACGAGACGGCCTTCGCCAAGTTCGGCGATCCCGACGTCCAGGCGAGCCTGTCCGCGCGCGGCGACGACTGGAGCGCGCTGATCGACAAATACATCGACGTCACCAACAAGATTCTGCGCGCCGCGCCGGCCGAACTGCGCATCGGCATGCATCTCTGCCGGGGCAATCGCGCCGGCCGCTGGCACGCCGAAGGCAGCTACGAAGAAGTGGCGGACCGCCTGTTCAATGCGCTGGAAATTCCGTTCTACTTTCTCGAATACGACACGCCACGCGCCGGCAACTTCACGCCGCTCCGCTTCGTTCCGCAGCACAAATCGGTGATCCTGGGCCTAGTCTCGTCGAAGACGCCGGTGCTGGAGGACAAGGCGCCGCTGCGCCAGCGGCTCGACGATGCGACGAAGTTCGTGTCGCTGGACCGGCTGGCCATCAGCCCGCAATGTGGCTTTGCCAGCGTCGACACCGGCAATCCGGTGTCGCTCGAGGCCGAGAAGCGGAAGCTCGAACTGGTCTGCGAGATCGCGCGCGATATCTGGGGTGAAACATAAAACTATAAAATTGGGGAGGCACATGCCGGTAAGCACATTCGGACGAATCTCAGCCGCTGCCGCAATCGGTCTATCGCTGCTGCTGTCGGCGGCCTTTGCCGACGAGCAGGCCTATCCGGCCTATCCCGTTCGCGTCATCGCCGCGTCCGCTCCCGGGGGAAATCCCGACGTGCTGGCGCGGCTTTTGGGCAGCCGCTTGAGCGAGATGCTCGGCAATTCGTTCATCGTCGAGAACGTGCCGGGCGCGGGCGGTGTGATCGCGGCCAAGCAGGTCGCCGGAGCCAAGCCCGACGGCTATACGCTCATGATCAACGACTCCGGCGGCCTGGCCATCAATATCATCATGAACCCCGACGCCAATTACCGCGTCGAGGATTTCACGCCGATCACGGCGCTCGCGACTTTGCCGACCGTGCTGGTGATCAAGCCGGCGGTGCCGGCGAACACGCTGGCGGAGTTCGTCGTGCTGGCCAAATCCAAGCCCGGCAAGATGAGCTTCGGCTCGGCCGGTGCCGGCTCGATCCATCAGCTTACGATGGCGATCTTTGCCCAGCGTGCCGGCATCGATTTGCTGCACGTGCCTTATCGCGGAGGCTCTGGCCTGGTGAACGGGCTGCTGACCGGCGAGATCGACGCCGGCTGGTCCGGGCTGCCGAACGTCATTTCCCTGATCCACTCGGGCAAATTGCGGGCGCTTTGTCTCAGCGTGCTCAAGCGCGACGAGTCGCTGCCCGAGGTGCCGACCTGCGACGAACTCGGTTACAAAGGATTCAACGTCGCCACCATGCTCGGTCTGCAAGGTCCCGCCGGCATGCCGCCGGCGGTCGTCGCGCGGCTTCAGTCCGCGGTCGCAAAGGCCTTGCGTGAGCCGGCAATGGCGAAGCGGATGGTCACCTTGGGCATTCAGCTTCAAGAGGATGGCACCGCGCAATACGCCCAGTTCATGAAGGACGATCTCGAGCGCTATGCGGCCGTGATCAAGGCGCTCGACCTGCGGCCTAAATAAGCGCCCCGGCTGACGGAGGTTATTGCGGCTTCGACAGAAACGTCATGCGGTGCTGGTTATGGCCGATATTGTGCTGGGCGCGCGCCGGCGTAAATCCGGCGGCGCGCAACGTCGTGAGCATCTCGGCCTCGGTGTAGTGCGACAGGCCGTGCGTCTTCTTCAGCGTGAAATAATCCGACAGCAGGATGCGGATCAGCCCGCCGACCGCGGCCCAGAAGAATCCGTTGGCGGCGCCAAAGCGCAGCAGCGACAACGCCGCCCACACCGACGCCAGCTGCGGCGGCACGATATCGCCGAGCACGAAGGTGCCGTTAGGCTTCAGCAGCCGGCGGAACGTCGCCATCATGGCGGCGAGTTCGGCGGGGTTAAGATACTGCGCCACCGAATGCAAGACGATCATGTCGACCGTGCCGGGCGCCGTCGTCGCCGCTTCGTCCGGCGTCATCACCGTGATCTTAGCGTTCGATGCATAGCGCTCGCGCAGCGCCGCGCGCACATTCGGCGCCGCCTCGACCAGAGTGAGATGCCGGCAGGCGTCGGCGACCAGCGCCGCGGAAGTCGCTTCGCCGCAGCCATAGTCCATCACGATCGCGTCGGGCGACGGCACCAGCGCGCGAATGTCCCTGGCGATGGTCTCGTAATGCACGTCGCGGTGACGCCCATTCACGTAGATCACCGAATGCTTGAAGTCGTAGAAGCTGATCCAGTCCATTATGCCGGCTTCCAGAGGGCCGTGAGCGGCCCGTCGCGGCCCATCACGGGGTCGCCGGAGGGTTGTGGCACATGGGGAATTGTTTTCAAGGCCGCGATGCGGTCGGCGGGGTGGTCGCCGCGGCACAGATTATAGGTGCCGGTTGGCGGATAGCCGCCGATCACCACCAGCCCGCCGGAATCCGACAGCCTCTGATGGCCGGTGCCGGCCGGCAGCACCGCGACGTCGCCGGGATGGACTTCCAGCACTTCCCCGGCGTCGCCGCCGAAGCGCACGCGTGCAGAGCCCCGGGCAATGCCGAGCACCTCGTGGATCATCGCGTGATAATGCGTGAACGGGAAAATGCCGTTGCGCCATCGGCCGTGGCCCCAGCCGGTATCGCTGAACAGTTTTTCGATTTGGCCTTCCGGGTCGCGGCTCTGCGAAAGATCGAGCGCGTTCTTATAGACCAGCATCGGCAGGCGCGGATTGTTCGGCACCGCGCCGTCGTCGGTGAAGTGGAAGGTGAGGGGCTTGATGGCAGTTGTGTTGATCATTTGAACTCCACGGCCATCTTGCAATCGCCGATGGGGCTTTAGAGTTCCAGAAAATCACGCCGTCTGTTTCTTGCCCTTGCGCATCATGTCGACAAACCGCTGGAACAGATAATGACTGTCGCGGGGCCCAGGCGAAGCTTCCGGGTGATACTGCACCGAGAACACCGGCTTGCCGGCGAGCGCGATGCCGCAATTGGAGCCGTCGAACAGCGACACATGCGTCTGTTCGACGCCCTGCGGCAGCGTGTCCTTGTCGAGCGCGAACCCGTGATTCATCGAGGTGATCTCGACCTTGCCGGTGGTCATGTCCTTGACCGGATGATTGGCGCCGTGATGGCCCTGATGCATCTTCACGGTCTTGCCGCCGACGGCAATGCCGAGCATCTGGTGGCCGAGGCAAATGCCGAAGGTGGGCGTGCCGGTATCGATCAGCGTTTTGATGACCGGCACGGCATATTTGCCGGTCTCGGCCGGATCGCCCGGACCATTGGACAAGAACACGCCGTCGGGCTTGAGCGCCATGATATCGGCGGCCGACGTCGTCGCCGGCACAACCGTCACCTTGCAGCCGCAGCCTGCGAGCAGGCGCAGGATGTTGCGCTTGATGCCGTAGTCGATGGCGACGACGTGGAATTCCGGGCTGGTCTGCCGGCCATAGCCTTCGCCCCAGACCCACGGCGTCTCGTCCCAGGAGAAACGCTGCGCCGACGTCACCATCGGCACCAGATCCATGCCGACGAGGCCGGGCCAGTTCGCCGCTTCTTTCTTCAGCGCGGCGGTATCGAACTTGCCGGCGGCGTCATGCGCGATCACCGCGTTGGGCATACCCTTCTCGCGGATCAGCGCGGTCAGCGCGCGGGTGTCGATGCCGGCTAGTCCAACGATGCCGCGCGCCTTCAACCATTCGTCGAGCGCGCGGGTGGCGCGATAGTTGGACGGCGCGGTGATGTCGGTGCGCAGGATGACGCCGCGCGCGCCCGGCGTCGCCGCCATGTTGAGCGACTCGATGTCTTCCTCGTTGGCGCCGACATTGCCGATGTGCGGGAAGGTGAAGGTGATGATCTGCCCGGCAT